>SHUZ01000054.1 GCA_009694415.1 Acidimicrobiia bacterium | reverse complement strand
CGAACTTGTTCTTCCCGACCCTCTTGAACGCCGGCATCCTTCGCAGCACCGCTCCGACTGCGGTACCTGGGCGTGCTACGTTCAAGTCAACGCCAGCCTTCTTGATCGCTGCGAGGATGTCGTCGGCTGACACGGCCTTCCTGCCGCCCTCCGCGTCAGTGGCCGTGTCCGCCCAGCGGGTACAGGATCGAAGTCAGGCTGTTACGTCCGTCCGGGCGGAAATGTAACAACAATTCGGCCTGGCAAATAGGGCACCCCACCCCGCACCCGGCAAGTAACCCGCCTTGCATCCCGGCCAATTTGGTCTCCGGGGCCGGCCAATACCGGGCCAGACAACCGATCGTTGTTCTGGCATCGTCAGCGGCTCTTCTAGTTCTACAATGGCCGGCGGCCCCACTCAAGCCTTGGCCGGACGACGCCGGACCAGTCCTACTTCAACCCGCTGCCCGCGCCCGTGGCAGCCTGACCCTCCGCAGCTGATTCCACTTATCAAACCGGGCTCAGCTGTTCAAACGAACGGGGCCACCTCAATACGTCATGAAAGGACCAGCAACACATGTCTGACACAACGACCTACCTCCTAGACGTTGCGGCACAGATGCGTAGAAGGTACGGGATATACGTAGCATCTTGGCCTAAAATGCCTGCGGCATTCGCGGAGCGGGAGCAAAGGGATGGCATCTGGAATCCGGCCTATAGGCTGCGGGAATTCGAACACGGTAGGGGCGAAGTGAGATTCGAATATGTCAAGTTCTTCCAGCTCTTGTTCCAGTTGGAACATATGGCTGGACAGCGGGAATCTTTTGCAGAAAGCCGGAACTGAATCGCGAATTGGCGCGGAACCTGCTTGACGGCGTGAACACAGAACAGTTGCGTTCCAAGCTCAGTGTTAAACCTGATTGGGATTTCTCAGCTCCGGATCCTAACCCAGACCAGTCCGGCACCTGGGCTGTTATAGCGCAACGCGAGTACCCGCTGGAGGGAGGGCCATTGCAGGAGGACGAACAGACGGATGTCGCGACATTCCTCGGTGCAGCCGCTACGACGTTCAGATCGGCTGCCGAGGCTCTGCTGTGAACATTGCTCCGGCAATCCAGGAGCACTACCCGGACCTAAGCGACTCGCAGCGCTCAGTGGTCGGCCATTTAGACGGCCCGTTGCTGGTGATCGCAGGTCCAGGCTCTGGCAAGACCTACGGCATCGTGCTGCGTGCGCTGAACCTGTTACTCCTCGAAAAGGCGGAACCGAAGGAAGTCATTCTCTGCACCTTCACCGAGAAGGCGGCGTTCGAGATGCGAGACAGACTCGCTGCCGCCGCACGCAAGGTCGGATACTTGGGCGATCTCTCGGAACTGACCGTCTCGACGATCCACAGCCTATGCAGCCGAATTCTCACCCAGCTCCGTCACCGCACTTCGCTGGGCCACAACTACGACACGCTCGATGAGCTGACACAGCTCCTCTTCATCTTCGAGCACTTCGACGACATCATTGGTCCTGCTACGAACGACCTCTTCCTCGGCCGCTGGAAGACGCGCTGGACCGCGATTGAAGGAGCGCGTGGGTACTTTGACAAAATCACCGAGGAACTCATCGATCCCGAGCAGTTGGTCATTTCACCCGATACGTTCCTTGCCGCGACTGGTAAGGCCTACCTAGCCTACGAGAAAGCGCTCGCCGGGGCCAACCGTATCGACTTCGCTCACCTGCAACGCACCGTCCTCAACCTCTTGGAGGATCCAGCGACCTCGAACGCGGTAACCCGCCAACTGAAGTACGTACTCGTCGATGAGTACCAGGACACTAACTACGTGCAGGAGCGACTGCTCCTGAAGCTCACGGAGGCGACCCGAAACCTCTGCGTCGTCGGAGATGAGGACCAGAGCCTGTACCGCTTTCGCGGTGCTACGGTACGAAACATCCTCGAATTTCCGCAGCGCATGCCAGGCAGTGCCTCGATCAAGCTCACGACCAACTACCGCTCGCATCGCCAAATCGTCGAACGCTACGACCGCTGGATGGCATCCGCCGACTGGTCCAACCCCAGCGGCCAAGCCTTCCGCCATGACAAGACGATCACCGCCAACGCCGCCGCTAGCCACCCCGGTTACCCCGCGGTTCTCGCCATCCGCGGCAAAGATAAGCGGGACGAAGCCACGCGTTTTGCGGACCTCGTCGAATTCCTCAAGAAGAATGCCGTGATCGCGGACTACAGCCAGGTAGCACTCCTGCTTCACAGCGTCCGGCAAGATCACAGCGGGCACTACGTGACGGCCCTCGCAGAGCGCGGGATACCGGCTTTCTGCCCGCGTGCTCGCGCCTACTTCGAGAACGACGTCATCCGCGATCTCGTCGCCTGCTTCGCCGTCCTATTTGGCTGGCACGGCGTCGGGCGGGGCCAGGTGGCGGGCGCGGTAGCGGAGCTCGCGACCTACGTAGACAAGGCGATCGTGGAACTGGGCCGACGTTTCGGCGCACCGCATCCGCTCGCCGCGACGCTGCGCAAATGGACCGAAGAGATAGCGCGCCTAAAGGATGGCGAGGCGCTTGACCTCCGCCCCGCGGATTACCTTTACGGGCTTCTCGCCCTCGATCCCTTCAAGAGCGCGGTCAAGGATGAGAACGTCGCCCGCAACCTCGCGATCTTCTCCCAGCTCCTGAACGTCTTCCAGAGCTACTACCACTACACCGTCATCACGCACCGGAACCGCGAGTTCCTTCGCTTCCACCTCTTCAATAGCTTCCTGCGCCTGCTCGTCGACGGTGGCATTAACGAGTACGAGGACCCGGACCGCCCCTTCCCAAAGGGCCACGTCCAGGTAATGACCATCCACCAGGCCAAGGGTTTGGAGTTCCCGGTGGTTGTGGTGGGCTCGCTCTCCACACAGCTTTCGAGCCCGAAGCAAGTCGACCGGGACCTCGGGCCCTTTTACCACCGTCAACCGTTTGAGCCCGAGGACCGCATCACGCTCTTCGACCGCATGCGGCTGCACTATGTGGCCTTCTCACGGCCGCAGAATATGCTGGTGCTCACAGCGTCCGAGCAACCAAAGGACCACTTCTCTGTCATTTGGCAGGGGCTGCCGCAGTGGCCGTACGTACAGAAGGAATTGCTGGCGGTCCAGCGCTTCAAGGTCCGGGAACGTATGCCAGTCAAAAAGAGTTACAGCTTTACCGGAGACCTCAAGATCTACGAGACCTGCCCGCGCCAGTATCAGTTCTTCCGAGAATATGACTTCACTCCGTCCCGCTCAGCGGTGATCTTCTTCGGGCTGCTCGTGCACCAAACAATCGAGGAGATCCATCGAATCGCGCTCGACGGGAAACTTGACACACTCGACGAGCCGCGCATCCGCGATCTTTTCGATCGCACATTCCGGTTTCTATGTCTGAGCGATGTCCGACCGATCGGCGAAACGGCCAAGGAGGCGGCGTTCGTCCAGGTTGTGAACTACTACCGGCAGAACCAAGATGACATGCGCCGGGTAATCCAGACTGAGGTCGACGTGTCGCTTGAGAAGGATGACTACATTCTTGTTGGCAAGATAGACCTGCTACTTGGCGGCGATGGAAAGCTCGAACTTCTGGACTTCAAGACTTCGCCGCGTCCCAGGCACAGCCCGGAACTGCTCGCATCGTACGAGCGCCAACTATGCACCTACGCACACATCCTGGAGCGCCGGCACGGTAGGAGCGTAGATCGCCTGCTCCTCTACTGGACTGCCGAGCCGCGAAAAGACGATGCACTCATGGTCATCCCGTACGACCCAAAGCGCGTCGAAGAGGCGGGTCTCCATTTCGATGAGACGGTACACCGCATTCAAGCGCAGGAGTTCAAGGTCAAGGTTCCGCCTGAGCCGACTATCTGCAAAGAGTGCGACATACGGATGTTGTGCCACGCCGAGGGAGTGATAGTCAGAGAGGCGGTGAACTGATGGCTTCTGACTACGACGCGATCCGCGAAGACAATAAACGCCGCTACGGCACCGACATTGCCGACATCGGTCACATGCTGCTTGCCGATCGCTATGACGATCGCACACACTTCATGTTCGAGCTACTTCAGAACGCCGAGGACGCCCTTTCGCGTCGAACCTCGTGGAAAGGGACCAAGTCTGTAACGTTCTCACTCAAGAAGCGCGAACTTCGAGTTAGCCATTTTGGCGAGCCTTTTAACCAGGCTGACGTGACCGGGATTTGCGGCATCGCCAAGAGCACTAAGAGGCTGACCGCGATTGGACGTTTCGGAATCGGCTTCAAATCCGTGTTCGCCTTTACCAATCGGCCAGAGATTCATTCTGGCCAGGAAGACTTTGCGATTGAGAGCTACGTGTGGCCCACGGTGGTATCGACGATTGCACGAGACCCAAATGAGACTGTCATTTTGTTGCCGCTAAAGGCGTCCGATAAGTTGGAACTTGGCGAGATCGAGGCCGGACTCGGACGGCTTGGGGCGCCGGCCCTGCTATTCCTGCGGCATATCAACGAGATTCATTGGGCAGTCGAGGGTGGTCGCTCTGGTCACTACCTCCGGGAATCAACGGAGATCGATGCGGGAGTTCGCCGTGTGACCGTCATCGGCCAAGAGCGGGGAAAGGCCGAGGTAGATGAAGTATGGCTGGTGTTCTCACAACCCGTTATCGCTGACGGCAGTGCCTTAGCCGGGCACGTCGAGATCGCTTTCTCGAGTCGCAAGGTCGATAGTGCCGCACGAGAGGACCTACAGCGCCTGGAGCATTCGCCGCTAGTGGTCTTCTTCCCGACAGTGCTCGAGACGCATCTCGGTTTCCTAGTGCAGGGGCCCTATCGCACTACACCCAGCCGCGACAACGTGCCGCGGAACGACCCTTGGAACCAGCGCATAGTCGGCGATACCGCGACACTCTTGATCCGAGCCCTCATCTGGCTGCGAGATCACGACCGTCTAGACACGGCAGCACTGCGATGCTTGCCCTTGGACGCAGCCAAATTCGACGACACGAGTATGTTCGCTCCGCTGTTTGAAATGACCAAGCGGGCCATGTCGTCTGAGGCGCTTCTGCCTCGTTTTGATACCGGGCACCTAGCAGCGGCACGCGCTCGGATAGCGCGCACGCAGGAAATTCGAGAGCTATTCACATCTGCGCAGCTCATGCAGCTCTTCGGGCAAGAACGTGAGTTGGCTTGGCTGAGTGGCGACATCACGCCCGACCGTACGCCGGAGCTGCACGAGTACCTCACTCGCGAGTTGGGCATCGCAGAGATCACGCCTGAAACCATCGTGCAAACGCTCACCAAAGAGTTCCTCGAAGCTCAAAGCGACCAGTGGATAGTCCGGCTATACGATTTCCTGAGTGGCCAGTCGGCACTTCTGCGTCTAGGGCGGCTCCACGTGGTACCACTCGTTCGTCTGGACGATGGCTCGCATGTCACACCCAAGAGGAATGGCCAAGCGCAAGCGTTTTTGCCTGGCGAAGTCGCTACCGACTTTCCAACTGTGCGAGTCGCGGTGTGCCCTTCAGGGGCCCGCGCGTTTCTCCAGTCATTGGGGCTGACTGAGCCCGACCCTGTGGACGACGTAGTGCGAAACGTACTGCCGAAATACCACAGGGGTGGGGCTGTGATCAACGACAAGGAATACGACGCTGATATCGGCCGTATCCTGACGGCGTTTGCTACGGACTCGAAGGTAAAACGAGACGGGTTGATCAATGCGCTTAAGCGGACCGCTTTCGTCATGGCAATCGACGCAGGTGATGGCTCGAAGTTGGTTTCCAAGCCCGGCGAACTGTACCCAGCAACTGAGCGGCTGCGAGATCTGTTCACGGGAGTGTCTGACGTTCTCCTCATCGACGACTCGTACGCTTGCCTACGCGGCGACAAAGTCGCGGGGATGCTCGAAAACTGCGGCGCCAATCCGTATCTACGACCAGTGGCCGACACCTCTATTTCCGGGCAGGAACTTAGCGAGTTGAGAGTAAAAGCTGGGCATGCGCAAACATCGCACTACAGCGATTTGATCAAAGACTCCATGCTTGCTGGATTACATGATGTGCTCAAACTTCTGCCACAACTCACGGGTGAGCAACGAACTGCAAGGGCCAAACTTCTTTGGGAGGAACTCACTCATTTGGAGGAGGGCCGTGGCAAAGGAGTCTTTACGGGCGAGTACACGTGGACGCACCACGGACATTATCGGGCCACGTTTGACGCCGCTTTCGTTCGACACCTCAACGTCACGGAATGGGTACCAGATGCCAAAGGCGAGCTGCAGCTCCCCGAGTTCGTTCTGTTCGATGCGCTCCGATGGAAGCCCGATCCTTTCCTGCAATCTAAAATCAGGTTCAAGTCTCCTATCATCGAAACGCTTGCGCGCGAGGCTGGCATCGAACCCGGGGTCCTAGACCTGCTAAAGAAGTTCGGCGTTACGAGCGAAGCGGAGTTGAGGAAACGGCTCGGGTTACGGGATGAACAGGCGGAAAACGAGGCCGGATCCAAAGAAAAGGTAGACGGGGCGATCAAGGGGTTACTCGGGGAAGCACCGATTCCAACTCCACCGGTGCCGGATCCGGCGGGTGCAGAGCCTTCCGGATCGGGAAGTGGCGGAAGCGGTGCTGGTACCGGAACCCGGGCGAAAGACGGTGGCGGGCGCGGCATCGGGGCAGGAGACGGCGGTGGGCCCGGAAAGCGAGTCGGGAGTGCAGGAGGGAAGCGGACGCCGGCGACGGGCGGTGGCCGACCGTTCATTTCCTATGTAGGTGCGCATCCCGGCGAGGCGGAATCGGACCCAGACGGACTAGATCAGACGGCCCGCTTGGCTCTGGAAGAAGAAGCGATCTCCTTCATCGAGAAATCCGAGTCAAAGTGGAAGCGAACGGACAAGAACAATCCAGGCTTCGATCTGTTCGAGGCGGCAGTTGACGGGTCGGCAACCCGTTGGTGTGAGGTGAAGGCGATGACCGGTGGGCTGCACGACCGGGCCGTTGGGCTTTCGCACACGCAATTCGCGTACGCCCATGAGCACGGCGAGGCGTACTGGCTGTATGTCGTCGAGAACGCCGGCACCGACAAAGCGCGCATCGTTCGAATACAAGACCCCGCAGGCAAGGCGCGCACCTTTACCTTCGACCACGGGTGGCTCGCCGTTTCTGAAATGGACGCCGTGTAAGACAACCGAGAGGACCGAGACACATGGCAAAGATCGAAGTTACGAAGACGGAACTGGTCTGGCCAGGAAAATACAACGACGACGGGACCCTGAAGGAGGTGCCGCGCGTTAGCTTGCCGTTCCAGGTCATCGAGACTGTAAACGAGAGCCGTGCAACCCGTGAGGTGAAAAAAGGTGCGGTGCAGGGTGGCCTGTTCGATGTCTACGAGGGCAAAGAAGGCGACACCTTCGAGGCCGGCTGGCGGAACAAGCTCATTTGGGGCGACAACCTGCTGGTAATGGGGTCCTTGATGCAAAAGTTCGCCGGGATGATCGATCTGATCTACATCGATCCGCCTTTTGCAACCGGCGTCGACTTCGCCTTCAAGACGGAAATCGGTGAATCCGGCGAAGAAATCACCAAAGAGCAGTCTGCTATTGAGGAGAAGGCTTACCGCGACACTTGGGGCAGGGGAATCAGCAGTTACTTAGACATGATGCGGCAACGGCTGACGCTAATGCGTGATCTGCTGAGTCCGAAAGGGTCGATCTACGTCCATCTCGATGCCACGGT
Source organism: Acidimicrobiia bacterium (assembly GCA_009694415.1). Classification (GTDB taxonomy): domain Bacteria; phylum Actinomycetota; class Acidimicrobiia; order IMCC26256; family JAENVU01; genus SHUZ01. The sequence continues at coordinate 4,620 of SHUZ01000054.1, read as the reverse complement.
GGGCCACTACGTGAAGACGTTAATGGACGAGGTGTTCGGGGTGGACTCGTTCCAGCGTGAAATTATTTGGCGGATTGGCTGGATTTCTGGCTACAAGAGCGTTGCTAGGAACTGGATCCGGAACCACGACACGATCCTATTCTATGTAAAGACACCGGGTGAGTTCAAGTTCAACAAGGAGTACGTCCCTTATCCTCCGGGCTATCAACGTAGAGGAGGCGCCGAGACTGGTGGTAAAGGCTATCCAATTGAGGACGTGTGGAATGCGAACCCGTTTGAATTCGAGTTAAAAGGTGAGGATTCGTTCGACTCGATACAGATCAAGAGTTTCTCGCAAGAGAAGACTGGTTATGCGACTCAAAAGAATGAGAGCCTGCTTGGCCGCATCATAAGGGCCTCGTCGAACAAGGGCGACCTCGTTGCGGACTTTTTCTGCGGGTCCGGTACGGCTCTCGCTGTAGCCGAGAAGCTTGACCGACGATGGATCGGCTGCGACCTCGGGCGCTGGGGTACGCACGTCACTCGCAAACGCCTCCTGGGAATCGAGAATTGCAAGCCCTTCGAGGTGCTGAATCTCGGCAAGTACGAACGGCAGTATTGGCAGGGGGTGACTTTCGGCGGGAGGAAGGATAAGTCGCTCACCGAGCAGACTCTTTATGAGTACCTTGCCTTCATCCTCAAGCTCTACGGGGCCCAGCCGGTGGCTGGCATGGCGCATGTCCATGGCAGGAAAGGCAGGGCCATGGTTCACATCGGAGCGGTGGACGCGCCGGTGACCATCGCCGAGATCGACGCCACGGTGGACGAGTGCGCCAAGCTCAAGCAGGGCGAGTTGCACGTTCTTGGCTGGGAATGGGAGATGGGCCTCGTCGGCCTGATGGTCGAGGCCGCGAAGAAGAAGAGCGTCAAGCTCCTGCTCCTCCAGATCCCCCGCGAGGTAATGGAGCAGCAGGCCGCAGCCAAGGGCGATGTGACTTTCTTCGAGCTGGCCTACCTCGAGGCAGAGATTAGTCAGCCGAAAAAGCTCAACGCGCAGATGACTCTCAAGGATTTCGTCATTCCCAACACCGACCTGATCCCTGAGGACGTGCGCAACAAGGTCAAGAAGTGGTCGGACTATATCGACTACTGGGCAGTGGACTGGGATTTCCAGAACGATACCTTCATGCAGGGGTGGGTCGCCTACCGCACCCGTAAGCAGCGCAATCTGCCGCTCATGTCCGACCCGCACGCCTACGAGAAGGCGGGCCGGTACCGCATCCTTGTGAAGGTGATCGACATCTTTGGGAACGACACCTCGCAGGCCTTCGACGTGGCGGTGAAGTAGCCATGGTCAAAGCAGTCATTGCCTACGACAAAGAGCTGCCGGAGATCCCCGGACGCCAGCCGTGGGAGAAGCCGACCTCGTTTCTGGTCAAGGACGCCGCGGCGCCAACGGGTTGGCGGGAGAACATTTCGGGCCGTCGGCCCACCCGCCTGCTTCTCGTGCCAAAGATCCGCGCCGCGGTCGATGCTTGGCGCGATCAGGGTTACCCCGGAGCCTCGGAAGTCACCCGGCGCCTGTTCGGATACTGGTTCGAGGAAGATCACGAGATTCCTGGCTTCCGTGTGCCATTCCGGTATTACTTCTGCCAGCGTGAAGCTGTCGAAACGCTGGTCTGGCTGGTCGAGATCGCAGGACAGCGTGATGCGCAGCAGTTGATCCAGGCCTACGCCGAGGTCTACAGGCGGGACCTGTTTACGGACAACATTGTTTTCCAGACCACAACGGACGGCCGACGCCAGATACGCCGTTACGTGCCAGAGGTGGAAAGGGAGGGCGTCCAGGACCTGCCACCAAAGGATCTTCGCCGCTTCGCGTTCAAAATGGCCACAGGCTCCGGTAAGACGTGGGTCGCGGCCATGACGGTCGTCTGGTCTCATTTCCACAAGAAGATGGTCCCCGGTTCGGACCTCTCCACCAACTTCTTGATCGTCGCGCCGAACATCATCGTTTATCAGCGGTTGGAAAAGGACTTCGCTAGTAACAAGATCTTCCACGAGCTGCCGTTAGTGCCCCCGGAGTGGCGCGGCATGTTCTCGCAAAAGGTGATCCTGCGCGGCGAAGCGACAGAACCGGACGCTTCCAACAACTTGTTCCTGACCAATATCCATCAGCTATACGAGTCTCGCGATCAGGAATGGACCCCGCAGAACGCGGTTGATGCGCTCCTCGGCCCGAAACCAGTCAAGGATCTATCGGCCGGCCAGCGTTCGATGCTTGAGCGGGTGAAGTCGCTCAAGGATCTCGTCGTAATGAACGATGAGGCGCACCACGTTCACGATGAGGATTTGAAGTGGAGCCAGTCTCTTCTGGCGATTCACCAGGCGCTGCCCAAGGGCCTCAGCCTCTGGCTGGATTTTTCCGCAACGCCGAAGGATCAGAACGGGATGTATTTTCCCTGGACGGTCGTCGACTACCCGTTGGCCCAGGCCGTGGAGGACCGGATCGTTAAGGCTCCGATCATCGTCACAATGGAGGACGACCCGAAGCAGCCCAAGCAGGACCCGGATGGCATCACCAAGGACAACGTCGCCGATAAGTATGGCTACTGGCTGCGGGCCGCCGTCCAGCGTTGGCTGGATCACTGGAGCGTCTACAAACGACTCGATACAAAGCCGGTGCTGTTTGTCATGGCGGAAAAGAACGTCTATGCGGACGCGCTGGGCGAGTATCTCTGGAAGACGAAGGAGTTCGGGTTCAAAGAGGCAGAGGTTCTTGTCATCCACACCGACTCCGAGGGCGAGATCACTAAGGCCGACCTCGACAAAGCCCGCGAGGCAGCACGAGATATCGATAAGCCCGACAACAAGACCAAGGCCATTGTCAGCGTCATGATGCTCCGCGAGGGCTGGGACGTGAAGAACGTGACTGTGGTGCTCGGCCTGCGGCCGTTCACCGCAAAGGCCGAGATTCTGCCCGAGCAGGTTATCGGCCGCGGCCTCCGCTTGATACCTCAGGTCAGCCCAGATCGTACGCAAACGCTGGAGGTACTCGGCACCCGGAACCTTCTGAACGTGCTGCGGACTCAGCTAGAAGCCGAAGGTGTAGGCGTCACTACCACCAAAGCCGATCCGCCTAGGCCGATCATCATCGAGCCGATGCGGGAGCGCGTCGCATACGACATCGCGATTCCGATCACCAAACCTAGCCTTGTGCACAACATCCGCAGGCTTTCGAATCTCAATATCTCTAAGCTGCAGCCCGTGTTCGATCAGGAGGAGTTGACAGAGGTCTACCGTCTGCGCTTGAAACTCGAGTTCGCTACGACCGAGACCGAAGTGGGTCAAGCACTAATAGGCGCGGGTGACCTGCCGACGTCTCAGGTCTTACTCGGTTCCATCACCAACAAGGTTGTCGACCGAGCCAAGCTCCCGAATCGTTTCGCAGAGTTGTACCCGGCGGTGAAGGAATACGTCTCCACTCGCTGTTTCGGCCGGAAGGTCAATTTGGAGCGAGAGAGCCTCCGGTCACACCTTTCACGGCTCGAAATCCAAGAGGGGATCGCCAAGTACCTCGCTCGCGAGATCTCCGAGCTGATCGTGGACCGTCGTGCCGTCGAATTCGAACGGGCAGACTTCAGGCTTTCAATGACCAAACCGTTCAGTTGGCGGCGCAACCTGCAGCCGCAGCCCCTACAGGCTGGCAAGACAATCTTCAACTACGTGGCCACCTACAACGACTTCGAGCGCCGCTTCGCGGAGTTCCTCGATAACAGTGCTGGCGATGTGCTCCGCTTCGCCGCGCTTGGCACCACCGAGCAGGGAGAGTCTGGCACGCAGTTCCACGTGGACTACCTCAAGCCCAGCGGCGCGATCGGCTTCTACCACCCCGATTGGGTCGTCGTTCAGAAAACCGCGGCTGGCGAGGTGAATTGGATAATCGAAACCAAGGGTCGCGTCTGGGAGGACACGGCTGCGAAGGATGAAGCGATTGGGGGTTGGTGCCAACGGATCTCGGAGGCGACGGGTAGGCCGTGGCGGTACAAGCGGGTCGACCAGGTCGCATTTGAGATGAATAGGGTCACGACTTTTGCCGAGTTGGTTGATCGCAATCGGCTATTGACTTAGACACGACCAAGGGGATCGCCGCGGTAGACATTGGCACCAACGAGTCCATGATCGCTCTTTGGTGACCCTTCCGAGCGCCGCAAGTACGGACCGGTCAAACCTATAGTAGTTCGGTGATTCCGTCGCCACTTTCGCTGACGACGCACAGTCACGGAAATTTGGAGGAGTAATGCGATATGAGAGTTACTTGAATGTAAGAATCCGGATCAGCAAGGGTCACTTCGAGTTCTACCTTTCATACCCTCAGCTCTAGGCGCGTGCACGGCACCCTGCCTGCCTCGCATGGCCCACGGGCCGCTCTGACCCTCGCGTACGCCTTGCGCTGGCCGCTCAGTCATCAGCGGCCTCCGAAATACGCAATTCACTCCCCCGCGGCGACGGCGGCTGCCATCGATTCTCCTAAACGAGTGGTTACGGCGGGGACGTCTCGTCATCTCTCGCTCCTGTCTTGAAGGGCACCATCATGCCCCTTTCAGGCAGCGATTCCACCTATCCCGACTGTCCAGATTT
>SHUZ01000053.1 GCA_009694415.1 Acidimicrobiia bacterium | reverse complement strand
GACCATCCGACTCGGTTCTTCGGGAGTTTCGAAGTTGACCCGAACCACGGTATGGAAGGCGTGCGCGAACTCGAAGCCGCGGTCACCGAACTCGGGGTCAAATCCGCCACCGCTTTCCCATCTGGATTGAACCCTCAGGTGCCGATCAACGACAAGAAGTTTTACCCGATCTACGCGAAGTGTGTTGAGCTTGACATTCCTATTTGTGTTTGCGCGGGCGTGCCAGGACCGCGGGTTCCGTTCGCTCCTCAAGAGGTCGCACTAATTGACGAAGTCTGTTGGTTCTTCCCCGAACTGCGCTTTGTGACGCGACACGGGTGCGAGCCGTGGGCCGACCTCGCAGTCAAACTTATGCTCAAGTGGCCAAATCTCTACTACTCCACAAGTGCGTTCGCTCCCAAGTACTACCCGCAAGAGGTAATCCAATATGCCAACACGCGCGGTGCCGACAAGGTCATGTACGCGGGCTACTTCCCAATGGGTCTTTCGCTAGAACGCATCTTCACGGACATGCCAGACGTCCCCTTCCGCGATCACGTGTGGCCAAAGTTCTTGCGCGACAACGCGATCCGCGTCTTCAAGCTCGACGAGTGACGTCACTCGGGTTACGTCTTCGATGACTAACGCGGCCTTCGAAGCGGCGCGCGCGGACGGAGTGATCGACACGTTCCTGTCGATGCCCGCGCCTCGCATCGAGAAGGCGAAGGTTTACGACTACATACGAGATCAAGCGATGGACTCGGAAACCCAGGACATGGAAATGCCCGCCGAATATATGTTCAAAGAGGTTCCCCACTACGAGGAATTGACGGATCCGGTCGCAGAAGTTCTCACGCTGATGGATCAATACGGGATTCGCATGATGATTCCCGGAATCGCAGAGAACGAGCACGCTCAGCGCGCGTGTCGTGACTACCCCGATCGCTTTCGCGGCATGGTCAACGTGAATCCCAACACTGGCATGGCGAGCGTGAGGGAACTTGAACAGTCGGTGGCGAACGGCGCGATCGCAGCACACGTTTGGGGCACGGGCCTCGTCACGCGAGTTCCCATCAACGATAAGAAGTTATACCCCATCTACGCGAAATGCGTTGAGCTCGATGTACCAATCATCACGTACGCGGGCGTCCCAGGGCCGCGCATCCCAATGGCCGCTCAAGATGTCGCTCTGCTCGATGAAGTGTGCTGGTACTTCCCCGAATTGAAGATCGTCGTTCGTCATGGCGGCGAGCCGTGGACCAAGTTGATGGTCAAACTCTTATTGAAGTGGCCAAACCTCTATTACTCAACGAGCGCGTTTGCTCCTAAGCACTACCCGGCCGACATTATCGATTTCGCGAATACTCGCGGCGCCGACAAAATCATCTACGCCGGTTACTTCTCCGCAGGGCTTGGACTTGATCGCATCTTTTCAGAACTTCCCAATGTGCCTTTTCGAGACCACGTATGGCCCAAGTTCCTTCACGAGAACGCTGCACGCGTCTTCAACATCGACGCAGCACCGGAGTAGCGTCTAGTCGATGGGTCCGCTCAATGGCATCAAGGTCATCGAGTTGCCGAGCATCGGGCCGATGCAGTTCGCTGGCATGGCACTTGGGGACCTTGGCGCTGACGTCCTTCGCCTAGATCGGGCCAGTTCAGTTGCGAGTGGCGAAGGCACCATGCCTGCATCACCGTTCGCAAGTCTTGATCGCAATCGGCGCAGCGCTGGCATAGACCTGAAGCACCCCGAAGGCGCAGCCACGGTGTTGCGACTCTGTGAGACGGCCGACGTGCTTATCGAGGGATTTCGACCCGGAGTTGCCGAGCGTCTCGGAATCGGACCCGATGTGGCACTCGCGCGCAACGAACGTCTCATCTACGGGCGCATGACGGGGTGGGGTCAAGACGGCCCTCTGGCTAAAGATCCGGGACATGACCTCAACTACATCGCTCTTGCGGGCGCGCTCGCTCACATTGGAACAGCGGGTGGCCCACCAGTTGCGCCAATAAACCTTCTCGGCGACTTCGGCGGTGGTGGCCTACTTCTCGCATTCGGTGTGTTGGCCGCACTTCTGGAACGCGAACGCTCCGGCCTGGGTCAGGTAATCGACGCGGCGATGGTCGACGGCACCGCGATGTTGATGAGCGTATTCGTGGGACTCTCCGCAATGGGTTACTGGTCGGACGAGCGCGGCACGAACCTCCTCGACGGTGGCGCGCACTTTTATGGCGTGTACGAAACACAAGACAGCAAGTGGATTTCTATCGCTAGTTATGAACCGCAGTTCTACGCGGAACTTTCACGCCTACTGGCGCCGCTTGGCATAGCTCTCGATTCCGCAACGCAGATGGACCAGTCTTTGTGGCCAAGCCTCAAGACAGAAATGACAACACTCTTTCGGACGCGAACGCGTGATGCATGGTGCGATTTCTTTGATAGCCACGAAGTGTGTTTCGCTCCGGTATTGACGATGAACGAGGCACGGGAACATCCGCACAACGTGGCGCGCGGCACCTTCACTGAAGTGGGCGGCTCGCCGCAACCTGCACCGGCTCCGCGTTTCGGGCGCACGCCAGGGTCAATAGATCGGTTGCCAGCGACGCCTGGTGCCGACACCGACACCGTGCTCGCAGAGTGGGGTATCGAACCAGTGGAGATCGAACGACTCAAAGCAAGCGGCGCGATTGCCTAGTAATTGTTGCGCAGTAGATATTTCGGCTGCCGCAGCTTCTAGGAAACGGATTTAGCGCTGGCTTCTGCGGCCGCGACTGCGAAACTCTTGGCCCACGGGTAGTCGGGCTTACCGCTCGGGGCGCGGCTGATGAGATCCACAAAGAACACTTGCTTGGGTGCCTTGTAGGGCGCAATCTCTGTTCGACAATGCGCGGCTAGTTCTTCTACCGACGGCGTCTTGCCTTCGCGCGGCTGCAACACAGCGACTACGCGCTCCCCCCAACGCTCATCGGGAATGCCGACCACCAGAACATCGAAAACATCTGGGTGACCTTTTAGAACGCCTTCAACCTCTTCTGGGAATACTTTTTCTCCACCGGTGTTGATCATGATTGACCCCCGGCCGAGAAGCGTCATCTCGCCATTGGCTTCTACCGTGGCGAAGTCGCCGGGGATCGAATACCGACGCCCGTCGTGCTCGAAAAACACCTGCGCAGACCGCTCGGGGTCCTTGTAGTAGCCGATCGGGATATTCCCCGTCCGTGCGAGGCGACCTACGACCCCGGAACCGGGTTCGATAAGCCGATATTCATCATCAATCACGATCGAATCCAGCGATGGCTGAACCGTCGCAGGCCCCCCACGAGGTTTCTCGCCTTTGACGGCAATCTTGATGCCATTCATCCCAGTTTCGGTCGCGCCGACAGAGTCGACGACCAAGATGTTGGGGAGTAAACCCATCAATTGGTCTTTGATCGATTGAGAAAAGATTGCTGCGCTAGATCCGATCGAAACGAGTGCGGACAGGTCGAGTTCGTCCTGCATCTCCTCTAAGGCGTCGGCTAGTGGACGTGCCATTGCATCGCCGGTAATGCCAAGGACATTTACCTTCTCTTCGGCGACCAGCCGCCATGCATCTCTCGCTTCGAAACGTCGCGTGAGCACGGTCGTGTCTCCGTGGATCAAGCCGCGGATTGTCGTGACCTGACCAGCTCCATGCATCAACGGCGCTATCGGGAAGTTGATCCCTCCGGCAGGACTCGCCGCCGCGCGTTCACTCAGTTCCTCGGGCCGTTGCATCTTCTCGTTGGAGAAAGCATCAATGCCGCCGCACAGCGAAAAGAAGATGTCCTCTTGACGCCACATGACGCCCTTGGGCATTCCTGTAGTCCCGCCGGTGTAGATGATGTGGACGTCGTCGCCGGAACGAACTTCGAAGTCGCGCTCCTGGCCACCAGCGGCTATCGCATCCTCGTACTCCGTAAAGTCAAGACCCTCGGTGTTCGCTCCACTTCCGTCGTCGGAAATAATGAGATGACGAAGCGTCGGCAACTCGTCTCGAATAGCTGCGAGACGCGATGCAAACTCGTATTGAGCGATGATCGCTACCAGGTCTGCGTTCGCGCATAGGTAGCGCAATTCGCTCTCGACATATCGATAATTGATATTCACGGGGACTGCGCGGATCTTATAAAGCGCAACCAATCCCTCTACCCATTCCACACCGTTGTAGGCGTAGATCCCTACGTGCTCTCCCGACCGCACCCCAGCAGCTTGCAGGTGGTGGGCGAGTCGGTTTGCGCGCTCCTCGAGTTCTCCGAATGTGCGACGCGTGTCGCCGACTACCAGCGCATTGCGTTCGGGCACTACATCGACAATCGCCTCGAACATGTCCGCGAAGTTGAACTCCATGTTCCGAGACTAGAGCACAGTCGCCCGACTACGTCTAGGTCAGGCGATCAGAAGCCGGGCGGCGCGTTCGAGGTCCCGTGCAATGACCTCGGGGCCATCTACCCCTCCAACCCAACCGACCAGCGACGCAAGCCACACCTGCGTCAATATGCGCGCTACCGCAAGATCTCTTTCTGTCGGTTCTCCCGCATGCATTGCGGCCGTAATTATCTGACCCATTGAGGTACTAATCCGCGCTACAGCGTCGGCTTCGGTGGGGCGCGCGGAACCGAGTGCACGAACCATCGCTGCTGTTGCGTCTGGACGTCGGGTGAGCCAACGGCACGCACGATTGAGTACATCAACAACTCGTTCGACGGCTTCGGTGCCTTCGGGTGGTCGTTCGAGCAACCGCTCACCTAGAAGTTCAACCTGCTCAACATTCGCTTCAAGGAGCAACCGCTCCTTGGACTCGAAATATCGGTACACCGTGCCCAATGCAACTCCCGCCTCTGCCGCGACGTCGCGCATTTGAACAGCATCGAATCCACCTCGATCTGCCATGGCGAGCGTTACATCTAAGACTCTCCGGCGCCGGGCAGCCTGACTGCGAGCGAGTGCGCTGCCATTTTCGGTTACATCTTCAGAATCGGTGACCATTCCCATATTGGAACACGTTCTAATTCCCTAGGCAAACACCTAATCCCACAGCGGGGCGAATCGAGGGCACCTGACCCTCGCGAGCCTGCGAGACTGCGCCAATGATGGATGTCCTTGATGTTGCAGACCGGCTCTTTACTGGCGAACTAGAACGCCACTCCATGAATCCGTTCCAAGACGCTGGCGACTTGGCGGAGATAACCCCCGGCGCCGCCTTCATCGTCGCGTTCGCCAACGCATGCGCCTTCGAGACAGACGCCGGTCTCGTAATGGTCGACACCAGCAGTTTCTTCCACGCTCCAATTGTCCGCGATTCACTTCGAAGGTGGTCGGCAAGCCGCCTCGATACAGCCGTGTACACGCACGGCCACGTAGACCACTGCATGGGAGTCGGTCTCTACGAGGAAGAGGCCGAAGCCGCGAACTGGATCGCACCCCGAGTGATCGCACATGAAGCGATAACCGCTCGCTTCGACCGCTACCGCGACACGTGGGGCTACAACGCGATCATCAATCAGCGCCAGTTTCGTTTGCCATCGCCAATTTTTCCAGAAGAATTTCGATATCCAGATGAGACGTTCCGCGAAGAACTCGATGTTTCGGTTGGGGGCAAGAGTTTCTCGCTGCACCATGACCGCGGCGAAACCGACGATGCCACGTGGGTCTGGGTACCAGAAGACAAGATCCTCTGCGCGGGAGACATGTTCATTTGGGCATCACCGAACTGCGGGAACCCGCAGAAGGCGCAGCGATACGCGATCGAATGGGCGCGCGCGATGCGCAAAATGATCGCCCTTGAGCCTGAGGTCATGTTGCCAGGCCACGGGTTGCCAATCGTGGGAGCCGATCGCGTGCGCACTGCGCTCGACGACTCGGCAACGTTGCTCGAACATTTACATAATGAAACAATCGCAATGATGAACGAGGGTGCACGCCTCGACGACATCGTGAATACGGTACGCGCTCCAGAACATCTCCTGGACAAGCCATATCTGCGCCCCGTTTATGACGAGCCGGAGTTCATCGTGCGCGGAATTTGGCGTCTGTTCGGAGGCTGGTGGGACGGTGATCCATCCCACTTGAAGCCGGCGCCCGCTGCATCGTTGGCGCAGGAAATAGCTGCTCTTGCGGGCGGTGCCGAAGTGCTGGCTGCCCGTGCCATCGAACTGGCGGATCAGGGAGACCTCAGACTCGCTGGTCATCTCGCGGAACTGGCTTCTCAAGCCGCGCCGGATAAACCCAAAGTGCACGCGGCACGTGCCGACGTATTCGAGCGGCGTGTTGCCGCGGAAAGATCGACAATGTCTAAGGGAGTCTTCGGATGGGCTGCCACGGAATCCAAAGAGGCGACCGGGGAGTAACATTCACTGAATGGCCGATGCCGCCGAACTTTCGCAAGTACCGGCCGCGTCGGGTTCCGATGACGCTTCCCAACCGCGGTCGTTCGCGCGTGCTTGCATTTCCGAGGCCCGGCCGCGTCAGTGGGTCAAGAACGTTCTCGTCGTCGCCGCGCCTGGAGCCGCTGGCGTGCTCGGCCAAGCGGGAGTTCTATTCGACACCGCCGTCGCGTTCGTAGCGTTCTCGCTAGCCGCAAGCGGCACCTACTTCCTCAACGATACATTCGACGTTGAAGCCGATCGGCTACACGCAAAGAAGCGCTACCGCCCCATCGCTGCTGGCGACATATCGATCCGCACAGCGCAAGTAATCGCTGTGATTCTCATGCTCGCCGGTATCGGAGTTGGCTTCATGACCGGATGGCGATTGCCTGTTGTTGTCGCCATCTATGTCGTGTTCACAACGAGTTACTCGGTTTGGCTAAAGCATGTATCAGTCGTTGAACTCGGGATGGTCGCGGCGGGCTTTCTGCTGCGTCTGATCGGTGGCGCTGTAGCCGTCGACGTTCCGATCTCCGTGTGGTTCCTGATTGTCGGCGGTTTCGGTTCACTGTTCATGGTGGCGGGGAAACGACACGCAGAGTACCTAGAACTCGGCGCTGACCGCGACGATCACCGTCAAACCCTTGGCGATTATTCCGTCGAATACTTGAGCTACGTGCGGTCGGTCGCGTCCGGCGTCACGATGGTTGCCTACTGTCTCTGGGCATTCGATACGTCGATCCACCCCACCGGAGTTGTTTACTTCGAACTTTCTATCGTGCCGTTCGTATTGGCAATACTCCGTTACGCGCTATTGATTGAGCGCGGCGATGGCGGCGCGCCAGAAGAGTTGGTGCTCGCTGATCATCCGCTACAAATCTTTGCCGCTCTTTGGATTGTCACCGTAGGGATTGGCCTATATGCCGCCTAAGCCAGCCGTGACCCATACACGTAGCAATACCTTGCCGGGCGACGACATGCTGCTCAACGGCTGGGGAGGTACATCGCCTTCGCTAGCACGTGTGGCCACGCCTCTCAACGATGCCGACGTCGGCATCCTCATCGGATCCGCTCCGCAACGAGGAGCGATCGCCCGCGGCTTGGGGCGCGCATACAGCGACGCGGCACAGAACGCGGGCGGCATGGTGCTGGACATGACCGCCCTTTCTGGTGTGCGGTCAATCGACATCGATGCAGGCATGGCGACCGTTGGGGCGGGCACAAGCATCGACGATCTAATGCGTTGGCTCGTGCCGCGCGGCTGGTTCGTGCCGGTTACACCAGGCACACGATTCGTCACGGTCGGGGGCGCAATCGCTTCTGACATACATGGCAAGAACCACCACGCAGACGGCACTTTCGGTGAACACGTTCACTCGCTAACGCTACGCACTGGATCCGGAGATGTGCTCACACTCACTCCTGACGGAACGCCCGAAGCGTTCTGGGCGACGGTTGGCGGCATGGGTCTCACCGGCGTGATCATCGATGCGACGTTTGACCTCATTCCGATTGAGACATCACTCATGTCGGTCGACGAAGAACGATGTCGAGACCTCGACCAACTGATGACGCGCATGGTCGAAGGTGACCAGTTATACCGCTACTCCGTAGCTTGGATCGATTGCCTTGCGCGCGGCACGTCTCTAGGCAGGGGAATACTCGGGCAGGGAAACCATGCGACGCTGGAATCGCTTCCAAAGTCAAAACGCAGTTCTCCTCACCACTTCAATCCCACGTCGGCGATCGTCACCCCAGGGTTTGTTCCGTCGGGCCTAGTCAATGGACTAACAATCCGGGCATTCAACGAGTTGTGGTTCCGCAAGGCTCGCCATCGCCACATAGGAACCCAACAATCGATCGGTTTCTTCTTCCATCCACTCGACCTGGTTGATTCATGGAACCGCATGTACGGGCGGCGCGGGTTTGTGCAATACCAATTCGTGGTGCCTGATGGCTCTGAAGAGGCTGTGCGCGTCGCCGTCGAACGCCTTTCCGGTGCAGGAGCCGCTTCATTTCTCGCTGTTCTAAAGCGATTTGGCCCACAGAATCGTGGGATGTTGTCCTTTCCTACATCGGGGTGGACCCTCGCGCTGGACATTCCGGTGGGCAATCCCGAACTCGGCCGCTTACTGGATCGTCTCGACGACGTCGTGCTCGACGCCGGTGGGCGTGTTTATCTATCCAAGGATTCCCGAACACGACCCGAACACCTCGAACAGATGTACTCACGCCTCAATGAGTTTCGCGAGGCGCGCACAAAACTTGATCCCGACGGCGTGATTACATCTGATCTTTCCCGTCGACTCGGCCTCTAGCTCGAAAGGACGTTTATGAAAGACGCTCTCGGTTTCCCGCAGTCTGTATTGGTTCTCGGAGGCGGCTCTGAGATCGCGCATGCAACGGTTCGCAAACTCATTGCTTCCCGTTGCCGCAAGATCATTCTGGCGGGCCGCGACACAGAAGCGATGATGACGCCCGCCAAAGAACTACGCGATGCGGGCGCAGAGACAGTCGATGTAGTCCACTTCGATGCCCTAGATGTTGGATCACACGATTCCTTCGTCGAGAACGCATTCGCTGGCCAAGGAGACATAGATCTCGTGCTCGTCGCCTTTGGTGTTCTCGGAGATCAGGACCTAGCGGAACGCGACGCTGATGAAGCGCGCCGGATAGTCGCAAGCAACTTCACGGGCGCGGTCTCTGTCTTGGTCCCTGTAGTCAATGCCTTACGAGCACAGGGGCACGGAACGATCGTCGCGCTTTCCTCTGCGGCGGGCGAACGCGCTCGCAAGTCCAACTTCGTCTATGGAGCATCTAAGGCGGGGCTCGACGCTTACTGCCAGGGTCTTGGCGACAGCCTCGTCGGTACTGGCGTGCGGGTGATGATCGTGCGACCGGGTTTCGTTCACACCAAGATGACCGAGGGTCTAGACCCTGCTCCGCTTTCCACTACTCCTGACGCAGTCGCCGACGCGATCGTCACGGGTCTTGGACGCGGCGCCGAAATTGTTTGGGTGCCAACACAACTGCGGTTCGTGATGTCTGCTCTGCGCCATGTCCCACGCGTCGTGTTCCGGCGGCTCCCAATCTGAGATGACCGATGCGGTGCGGCAAGTCGCCGCGTTCGACTTCGATGGAACGATCACGCGCGCCGATACGCTCGGCCCGTTCCTTGCACGCGTTGCGGGACGCGCACGCCTGTACCGGTCGCTTCTCTTGCGCTCCCCTGTTTTGGCTGCGACGTTCGTCGGCATCGCTGATCGAGATGCAGAAAAGGAACGTCTGTGCGGTCGACTGCTAGCCGGCCGTGCCGCCCAGGAGGTCACTGATGCTGGCATCGCTTACGCCGCCGAATTGCTTGCCACACGAGCATTCCGCAATGAAATGCTCGACCGAATCGCGTGGCATCATAGCGAGGGCCATGAAGTGGTCGTGGTGTCAGCATCATTGAGCGTTTACCTAGAACCCCTTGCTTGCGACCTCGGGATAGATCACGTGATTTGTACGAGCCTCGAAGTTGATTCCGCAGAGACGATCACTGGAAAGCTTGTCGGCGGCAACGTTCGCGGCGAAGAGAAGGCACGCAGATTGCAAACGTGGCTTGGCGACGGCCCTCGCGAACTCTGGGCATACGGCAACTCCAAAGGCGACCGTGAACTCCTCGCGATGGCTAACTACGCGGAATGGGTGTGAAAAGGGCGACCGGCTCCGGTCGCTGGTGGGTAGCAGTGCTCGTAATCGCTGCCGTCGCGTTCGTATTCGCGATTGCGATACAACGCAACATTTTCCCTTTGTATTCGGGCGACCACGACGAGCCGGTCTATGTGTTCCAAGCCCAAATGCTTGCAGACGGTGACTTGACGCTTCCAGGTTCGCAAAATGAGTTTTTCCGGCCGTGGCTGTCGGGTCCGCGGGGCGACCGGCTTGTGATGGCTTTCCAGCCTCTGTGGCCCGCCGTCTTGATGGTCGCCGACAAAGTGACGGGCAGCATGTTGCCGGCACTCGGCCTTGCTGCGGCGTCCGCTGTGTTCGCTACCTATTTTTTCGCCTTGGAGATTCTTCGAAAAACGTCGCGTGCCGCAATCGCTGCTGCGTTATTCGCTGTCTCTCCATTCGTTCTGATGCTTGGGGGGACGTACCTGAACTACGTGTTCGCGGTCGCGCTCGGAACCGCTTTTTACGCGCTAGCACTTCGTGCTCTGCGAACAACATCGCGTGTTGTGGCCCTATTTACCGGAGGCACTTGGGGCGCGATCGTGCTCACACGTCCGTTCGACGCACTGCTATACGCACTACCAATAATCGGTTACGCGATTGCAACTCGTAAACGCGACGGCGCCAAGTTGGCCTTAGTCGCGCGCTGGGCATTCTGCGGGACTCTGCCGTTACTCGTCGTCGTTGTAGCAAGCAATATCGCAATCAACGGTGGCCCATTCACCTTTTCCACGACCGTTTCGAGTGGTGGAGCTAGCGCGTTCGGTTTCGGGTACCGCGCGTTAGCCCCAGACGCTCACGGCTTAGATTTCACACCGGGCTATTCCATTACTGCCCTCGGATCGAATCTTTGGGCACTTCCGAAATGGTTATTCGGCACGTATCTCGCAATGGGACTCGCGATCTTCGGTGGCTTCAAGTTGTGGCGACGAGATCGATCGACGACCAGCCTGCTCCTGGCGATGACGTTTATCTTTCCGATTGGATACATGGCTTGGTGGGCAAGCGCCATGACCATTCTCGGGGCTGCCAATGGATTGGGGCCTCACTACTACCTACCCATGATGCCCCCATTAGCGGTGCTCATGACGTACGGGTTACTGGAACTTCATACGTGGCGTCGCGTCGCGGTTCCAATTGCGTTGCTTGCGATGTTCATCGTGACCCTGTTCGCAATGCCAACGAAGTTGGACGATAAACGTTTCGTCGCAGAGACCTCAAAGGATTACGCACGAGAGGTACGGCGCGGTCTCGCCCAACGAGGCGGCCAACAAGCGCTGGTCACCTTGGAAGGTAAAAGGGCTCCCTACGTGATGAATCCGCGTCCATTCCTCACCAACTCACCGGACTTGAGCGACGACATCCTCTACGCCGTTGATAGGGGTGCGCGCAACATCGACCTCATCGATCGTTACAAAGAGCGTCGTGCGTATCGACTCGTCAGCGAACTACCGATGGGCGCCGAATTCGAACGGATGCCGGTGCAAGTTCGGAGGCAATCGGTCGCGCGCGGCACGAGCATCACATTTGATACGACCGTGACTAACAACAATGGCTCGCCGGTCGTGATCGCATACCTCTGCCGTGGACAAAAGATCGATCGCCAACTCCTAGACATGGATTCGCGCAAAGGCGAGCGTTACCGACTGCAGTGGACGCTCGAACCCGATGCAATCACATTCGAAGGACCTTCAGAGCGCCCTCTCGGGGCCGAGCCATCCTCCACGCGCCATGGGCGGTGTGGACCGGCTCGCAGCGATACGCTCGCTCTCGGAGCGTCATTCGGTGCAGCAATCGCCACACCCGACCCGGTTCGCGCGGAGTGGCGCACGTATGGCAGAACCTCTAAAGGCACTAGCGGCGAAGTCGTAGAAATACTCACCGCACCGGACCAGTGGATTCGATTCGGCGGCACAATCCACTCGTGGCTTCCAGCCGATGTTCGTAATGATCTTTCGGTCGAAGTCGAAGATCATCAGTCCTAACCCACGAGTCCTGATACCGTCCCGCGCCGTGACAGACGAAATCATTCACGCGATAGGAGCGCCGAGGAACTGATGGAACTCGCCGGATCGACAATCCTGGTTACCGGCGCATCGTCGGGCATCGGTGAAGCTCTCGCGCCGTTGCTCGCGGCGAAGGGAGCGACAGTCGGCATAGTCGCTCGGCGCGCCGACCGGCTAGAAGCAGTGCTCGCGCAGTGCCGGGAGCACAGTCCTGACTCAGCAATGTGGACTGCGGACCTTTCTGATGTGGGCGTAGCTGTCGGAGTAGCGCGTGCGGCGATTGAACAATTCGGTCGACTCGAT
>SHUZ01000052.1 GCA_009694415.1 Acidimicrobiia bacterium | reverse complement strand
ATAACTTTCACACCGTAAGCGAGTAACACGAAGTCACTGTTTGGGCGTCGCCGGCCCGGGACATTCCCGGTCTGGCGGCGCCTAAACGTTTTGTGAACGCAGTGGAGTACCGAATAGGGACGCTTGGGTTACGGCGGCGAGGGTGTTGACCATTGCATCTTGTTCGACATGTACTTGTCCCGAGAGCACGTAATAGTTCACGCGTTCGATCATCGCCACCAGTGCCATTGCTGCAACCGTTGGTTCGATATTGGGGGGCGCTGCCTGGCGAACGCGCTCTACGAATACGCGGCCAAACTCGGTGAGGACTCCTGTACCGAGGCGTCCGAATCCGCTGTCGCCGATTTCGGCTTCGGTCCATGCGCGGATGATGGGACCGTATTGGCGGTAGAGATCGGAGAACTTGTTTAGCCACACACGAAGCGCGGCGGCCCCGTCTTCGTCGGGAGTCACTGGCGGCAAAGTATTGGCTAGGTCGTACATAGCGGTCGCTACCTGTTCGGCTAGTGCTTGGAACAGGTCTTCCTTGTTGAGGAAGTAAAGGTAGAAAGTGCCGTGTGAAGTCTTGGCGACTTTGACGATGTCGTCTACGCGTGCAGCGTGGTAGCCGCGTTTGGCAAACACTTGGGTACCGGCGTCGAGAAGCTTCGCCATCGTGCGCTTGCCGCGTTCACGGAGTTCGCGGCCGGATGCCGAACCACTACCGGCATCCGTGGGTTCGGGGAATGCCGGGGAGAGCGCCGCCGCTGGCTTGGGGCGTGAGCGGCTGTGCATCGCATGAGGCTAGGTGTAGATGACGTTCGTGTCATATGACGCACGGGTCAGGTAGCCTGCCGCCCGTCCGGGTAGTAGGTATCCGATTAGCCGAGGAGTCATGAGTGACCACCACCAGTGCGCCCCGAATCGCAGATCTCTCAGTCGGAGACGAGGGGACACCCCTTGTCATTGAGAACCTGAACCGCACCCACTTCGTGACCTATGCGGGGGCCTCAGGGGACTTCAATCCGATGCACCACGACGACACGATCGCTACGCAGGCAGGAAACCCCTCTGTATTTGGGCATGGCATGTTGACCGCGGGTTGGATGGCTCGCGTTGTGAAGGACTGGTTTGGTGCAGAGGCGTTGCGCAAGTTTCAGGTGCGGTTCGCGAAGCAGGTATGGCCGGGCGAGACGCTCACATTTAGCGCGACGATTACTGGCATCGACGAGCAAGCGGGAACCGTGGATTTGGCGTTGCTGGCAATGAATGCAGATGGGGAACAGAAGATGACGGGGTCGGCGACCGTCGCCGCGGGTAGCTAGAACTTTCGACCAAGGGGACACATGAAGATTCTTGATGGCAAGACAGCGATCGTTACCGGGGCGGGTCGTGGCATTGGTCGCGAACTAGCGCTTTGCCTTGCGCGAGAGGGAGCCAATGTCGTTGTGAACGATGTTGGAACTGGTCTTGATGGTCAGGGTGGAGACGATGATCCGGCAGCCCAGGTCGTCAAAGAAATAGAAGAATTCGGTGGACGCGCGGTTATGAGTTATGAATCTGTGAGTGAGTTCGACTCTGCGGGACGCATCGTGGAGACGGCTGTTGATTCATTCGGGACGGTCGACATCTTGGTGAACAACGCTGGGATTGTTCGCGATAAGTCGTTGGTGAAGATGGACCCAGAAGATTTTGACGCGGTTGTGAAGGTGCACATGTATGGCACGTTCAACTGTGCGCGACATGCGGCACCGATCATGAAGGAACAGGGATACGGCCGCATCATCAACGTCACATCATCTGCAGGGATGCGCGGGAACTTTGGGCAGTCCAACTATGGGGCCGCGAAGGCGGCGATTATGGGGATGACCTTCATCTGGGCGTTGGAACTTGGGAAGTCGGGGATAACCGTCAACGCGCTTGCTCCGGTTGGTGCGACACGCATGACAGCGGCCCTGTTCGAACGTACGGGGAGTGAGCCGCCAGCAGATGCGAACCCTGCCTTGAACGCGCCGATCGTTGCGTTTCTTGCTTCGGAGCACGCGGCGCATGTGAATGGTCAGATTGTGGGGCGTACCGAGTACGCGTACACATTGTTCCAGCACCCCAAGCCGATCGCGATGATGTGGCGCGATGGGGGTTGGGATGTGGATGGCGTAGTGGAACACTTTGATCAGGTGCTTGGTCAGCACATGCAGACTGTTGGCATGGTGATGCCGACCGGCATGGGGCCCAAGAACTGACGGCATGACGCGATGGCCGTTAGGCGTTGTGGATGTTGTCTACGCGTCGGAGCTTGATGTTGTTAAACGTTGCGCGCTCGCTGCGGATGATGGGTTTGCGCACGTCGACGTGATGATTGATGTTGATCCGGAAACACTTTCATTGCCGGTCGGATGTCCGATCGCGTTTCCGAAGCCGCAAGCTGGCCGGTGCGTTACTCCGGCGCCGATGCAGGGCGATGGTATGTGGGAACGGTGCGTTGGATGGTTCCGTGATGCTCCTGGCGCGCTGCTCGAACCGTGGGCGGGCTCCGTAGTGAATTCGACAGAGTTAGTGCGCGCTGTGATGGAGGAGGTGCCTGGATTGCGTCTCGCCGTCGATACGGGACATGTCGCGGATTGGGGTGGTAATCCGTTGGAGTTGCTGGAGTGGGCTGATCATGTGCAACTGCGGCAGGGGGCGGTAGGTCGGGCGCAGTTGCATGTAGATGATGGGGATGGAGTTGTGGATTTTGGGGCGGTGCTTGGGCGATTGGAAGAACTGGATTACGCGGGGTGCTTGAGTGTGGAGTACTTCGATCTGCCTGGGATGGGATGGGCGCTGGCGGATCCGAGACAGTGGGCTTGTGATCTTGCGCGACGGGTTCGCGCATTACCGTGAAGGGATTCTTGGTGCGCGCGAGATGGCGCTCAGGTGACGATCTGAGGGGGATTGTTTGAGAGTGACAGTCGATGCCGCGCTGTGTACTGGTCATGGGCGTTGTTACGCGCTTGCTCCTGAGGTGTTTGCTGCGGACGACTTTGGACATTGTGAAGTAGTCGTTGACCGCGGAGAGGTTCCGTTGGAGTTACAGGACAGCGCGCGTGTCGGGTTTGAGAGTTGCCCCGAACACGCGATTGCGATTACCGACTAGCGGTTATGAGGGGGATATGAGTATGTCTCGTACGCGAATTCTTGATCCGACGGCATCACCGCCCGAAGTTGATAGTGACCCTGGTCCGTTGGCCGGTTCCCTTGCGGGCAAGGTGGTGGGGCTGCGGCATGACGCGGCGTGGGTGAGTTATGGGTGGGTGCTGGATGAGTGGGCGCCGCGGTTGCGCGCATTGGGGGCGCGGGTGCGCTTGTGGTGTGCGGGAAACCGCATTGGCGATGAGGGCGAGCAGACATCGAGGGAATTGGCGGACTTTGCCTCTGCGGCGAACGTGGCTGTGGTGGGTCTGGGCAATTGAGGATCGTGCACGTCCTGGAGCGTTCACGACGCGGTCGTGGCGCTGCGGGAGGGTGCGACGACGGTCGTCGTCGTGACGGAGGAGTTTGAGATGTTGGCGAGAACGATTGCGGCGAACGCGGGTCGGTCTGGGTTGAGGGTGCATGTTTTGCCGTATCCGCTTGAAACGCGATCGGAGGCGGAGGTGCGCGCGATTGCTGTTGAGCACTTCCCGTTGTTGCTTGAGGCGATAGGCGCAGTTGATGAGTGACGGTCCCGATGAGTGACGCCGTTGAGGACTGCGGGACCGTTGGGTGCACTATCGAATCGTTGGTGTCCGCGCGGTTGGAAGTAGATGATGATCCTGTCGCATTTCAGAAACTGGCTACCGATGCCGGTTGGGGTGACGGCCTTCCACTGATTCCACCGACAGAGCAACGGGTGCGCGAGTACGTAGAAGCAAGCGGCCGACGACCGGACGAGTTGTTGGCTGAATTGCCGCCACGTGGGGGGCGGTGCACTGTGGAGAAGGTCGCGGTGAACGCGGTGATGGCGGGTGCGCCCGCGGCGGCTATGCCGCTGTGTGTGGCGGCGGTTGAGGCGATGGCCGATCCCGACTTCAATCTGTCCGCGTTGAATACGACGACGAGTTGCGTTGTCCCAGGTGTGTTCGTGAATGGCCCGGTGCGCCATGAGTTGGGGTTGCCGTTTGAGGCCGGTTGTTTTGGTGGAGTTGCAGGACCGGCACCTGCTATTGGTAGGGCGTTGCGGTTGTTGATGCGCAATGTGGGTGGTCAGGTGGTGGGAATGTCGTCGAAGAGCGTGTTTGGGCAACCGGCGAGGGTTGCGGGGATCGTCGTGGGTGAGTGGGAGGAGCGGTCGCCGTGGGCGCCGTTGTCGGAGCGCATGGGAGTTGGGGTGGGCGTGAGTGCGGTGACGGTGCATGGATGCACCGGGACGATCGACGTGGCTGACATCACGGCCGACTCGGGTGCCGACTTGTTGGAGGTGATCGGGAAGTCGCTTTCATTCATGGGGACCAACGCGTTTATTGGAGCGCACCATGGCGCGGAGATATTGCTATGCATTGCACCGCCGTGGGCTGAGTTGATAGCGGCCGCTTATCCGAGCGTTGAGGATGTGCAGGAGCGGCTGTACGCGCATGCTGCGCTGCCCTTGGATTGGTGGCCTGCGAAGCATCGTGCGCGTGCAGAGGAGAAGGGGCGTGCCGACGGGGATGGCATCGTGCACTTGGTGGAGAAGCCGGAGAAGATGTTGGTGATGGTCAATGGCGGTCTGGGTGGACTGCATGCGTTGGCGTTGCATTCTTTTGGGCCGACGACGGCAGTGACGCGAGCGATTGGCGTGTTGCCGACTGCGGCGGTGAACGCATGACGGTTCGCGTGTTCTCGATGATGGCGCCTGCGACGGAACGGATACGCGTTGACTTCCCTGACGTCGAGGTCTTTGATGTGGCCGCTGACATGCCTCCCCCTGGGGTGGAGGCAGAGGTGTTGTTCGGCGGTTGGCAGGACGAGAAGGCGGTGGCGTTACTCGCGCGTGGCGTGAAGTGGGTGCAACTTCCTGGGACGGGGATCGATGGCGTGCCGGAGGCGGTGCTGCGTTCGGGTGCGGTCGTCACGTGCGCGCGCGGAGCGAGTGCGGTGCCGATATCGGAGTATGTGTTGGCTGTGATGTTGGCGTTTGAGAAGGGAGTGCCAGAGAACTGGTTGTCCGAGCCTCCTAAGAACTGGAACTTTCAGCGCATGGACACGCTGCATGGCAAGACGCTTGGGATTGTTGGGTTGGGCGGCATCGGTACGGCGGTAGCGCGATTGGGAACGGCGTTCGGGATGCGGGTGCAGGCGTTGCGTAGGACGGATGCGCATAGTTCGTTGGCAGATGTGGAGGTGGTTAACTCATTGGATGCGTTGTTGGAGAACGCGGATCACCTTGTGTTGGCCGCGCCGTTAACGGCACGCACGCGGGGGTTGATGGATGCGGACGCATTCGGGCGCGTGAAACATGGATTGCACTTGGTGAACATTGCGCGTGGGGAACTGGTGGACCAGGACGCATTGCGTGCGGCGCTGGACGATGGACGGGTCGCGCGGGCGAGCTTGGATACGGTGCATCCGGAACCGTTACCTGGCGGGCATTGGATGTATGGACACCCGGCGGTGTTTTTGACGCCGCATTCGTCGTGGATGTCGAGGCATGTCGTAGATGCAGCGATAGATATTTTTATGGAGAACTTGGCGCGGTACGTGTCCGGTATTCCGTTGGAATACGTTGTGGATCTGGACGAGGGCTACTGAGCGGTCGGGGTGTCGGGTGCCGCATCCGATGGCGTGGTATCCGACGGTGCAGCGTCCCATAGAGAGCCGTACTGGTCGCGATGGGAGTGCGCGGCGAATGATTCGCGGCTAGGGGGGCCGAGGGGGCGCTTCGGGAAGCCGATGGGAATGACGGCAATGGGAGATACCTCGTCGGGTAATGCGATCGCTTGGGAGAGTTCTTCTGAGTACGCGTTGGCGATTGTTGTGAGAGCGGATCCGAGGCCGAGGGCGGTGGCGGCGAGGAGCAGGTTTTGGATGCACGGGAAGATGGAGGATCCGAAAGTGCGGGGGTTGCCTCGACGCGTGTCGGCCGCGACCACTATTAGGACGGGCGCGGTTGCGATGCCTCCTGTGAGCCCGGCATCTACATCTGCGAAGAGCGCGGGTGAAAGGTGGGACTCTGAGTGCGTGCGGCCGTGCTCGCCCCAGGCGCGGGCCATTAGTTCGCAAATGGTGGCGCGTGCCGCTGGGTCGCGCACGACAATGAACTCCCAGGGTTGACCATTCTGCGCGCTGGGCGCGTAAACGGCGGCGTCTAGAACGCGCGCGATGAGATCGTCTGGCACCGCTGTGTCAGCGAACGCGCGGCATGCGCGTTGGGAATTGATTACGGCGAAGATGTTGTCGGTGCTCATGGGAATTGTTCTCCGAGCCGCTTGAATGTGTTGACGTACATGATTCGTAACGCTGGGTGATTCGCCCACTTGTCCCATGCTGGTGTGCCGGGATCGCCGAGCAGCGTGGTTACTAGCGGTGTCATGGTTTGGAAGGTGGCTTCGGGATCTTGCGAGTCCATCTCGTAGAAGTGAAGGAATCGCGGGTCGTCATCGTCAGAGCCGGTGGCGAGCTCGTAGGGGGTGATCATTGAGTAACCGGGCACGGAGACTTCAGCGATGTGACGGATATGGATGAGGTCGGCCCAGTCGCGAAGTGCTTGCGCGTCGTTTACGGAACGCGGCGAGATGAGGACGAGGGAGATGCCGATGGTTGGGAGACCCGTGAGGCGGCCTTGGCCTGGGCGAGGCGTGCGGCGGTAGTGAAGGCTGCGGATGTCGTCGGGGGTAACGGGTGGCTGGAATGAAGGGTCCACTTCGTATACGCCGAGCAAGTTGAATTCGGGGAGTACGCGGGGGAGATCGGAGCGGTTGGGAAGTTCGTTCTGCCACCAGGTCGCGCGTTCGACACCTGAGGCGGCCAAGACCTCGGGGACGCGGTCGGTGACGTATGCGTGTTCTGATTGTTCTGTCATTTCTAGATACAACGCGGGGGTGACTCTGTCTTCCATGTGGACATCGTATGGGGTGGGTGGCGGTCGTTAGGTGTGGGTGACGATGGCTGTGTGCCTGCCTAGATGGTGAGTTGCAACAGGGAGGCGGGGTTGGTGGAGGTCATGGTGTGAAGGTCGTTGTCGGCGATGCCTTCTGCCCAGAGTGCGTCGGCGAAGGTTTGGAGACCGGGCACAGGGTGTTCGTTGAAGGCTTGACCGAAGTCGGTGCCAAGCGTGACGTGGGGCGCGCCGACGGCGCGGATACAGGCTGCGAGTTCGGCGGGAGCGCGTGTAGCGAGGTGGCCGCGGCAGGTAAACGCGCACAACTCGATGGTGGCACCGAGATGGGAGAGCTCGGAGCATTGGTCGATGCTTAGGTTGGGTCCAGCTAGATCTTCCATGGCGTGCGTTACGAGGACAGCGCCTCTGGGTGCTTGTTCGCGGACGACGGCTAAGTGTTCGGCGGCGCTGATGTGTCCTGTTGCAAGTACGGCGGAATGATCGGCGGTGAGACGCAGTACTTCGTGGGTGGCATCGGTGAGTGAACCGTCGTCGTTGAGGATGGAAAGACCGGGACCGGGAATGCCGAGTTGGGCGGCCACGCCGTTGTCTACGTCTTGACGGCTGCTGAGAGTGGGGAGCCACACGATGCGGGCACCGAGTGCGAGAGCTGTTTCGACGGCGACGGGATTGATGCCACCGATTTCGTGGTCGCAGCAGATGCCGCCGAAAATGTGGATGCCGCCCACTACATCGTTGAGGGCGGCGGCGAGGTTGGCGGTTGGTGTGTCGTGGCTCTTTAGGACGATGGCGGCGTGACCGGCTGCGGCTGCTTCGCTGGCTGCTTGCTGGGCCGTCACCGATCGTTGCCGGTGCGGGTCTGGCCCGAAGTGCACATGGAGGTCGATCGCACCAGTTAGATCGACGCTCATGGACGCGAGCCTACGGCGGAGAGACTGTTGGTGAGACCGTTACGTTTCTATGACAGTTAGGTCTGGCCCAAGAATGATTTCGCCGTCGAAGTGGGCTGCCGCGAGCGCGATCCATTCGGGCTCTGAGCCGGGGAAAGGCGCTGGCACCATATGGGTTAGCACGAGAGTGCGGACGCCTGCTTTGGTTGCGGTGCGAGCGGCGTCTTCTACCGTCGAGTGATAGTCGTGGATGTCTTGGAGGCGTGGCACGGGAATCGCCGTGACTAGGTCGGCGCGGATCACCGTTTGGACATAGATGTCTGCGCCAGCGCAGAGGGCGTCTAGGCCTTCGCATGGGATGGTGTCGCCCGCGATGGCGACGACCGTACCTTCGTGTTCTATGCGGTAACCGACCGTTGGAGCGACCGGACGGTGGTCTGTGGGCGCGGCAGTGATGGTGACGCCGTTTGCGGTAAGTACGTCGTCGGCAGGATGTGCGCCATCGAGGAGTTCCGTGACGGAACAGCCGGGGTTCCAATTGAGATCTGCGTGGTGTTCTAGGCGGTAACCGATGTCGTCGGAGAGCATGTGGAGTACGCGGTCGACGTAGGCGGCGGTTCCGGGCGGCCCGGTAATGGGCAGCGGGTTATCGACAGGTGACATCGCCCAACGCGTTGTGACGAAGTCGTTGAAGTCGGTTGTGTGATCGCTGTGCAGGTGCGTGAGGAATAGGCGATGCACGAAAGGCGGAATGACACCGGCCGCGGATAGACGCATGAGAACACCGCGCCCTGCGTCGAACACGAGGTTCGTTGCACCGGCTTGTACGAGGGTTGCCGGTCCTGCGCGGTCTGGGCTTGGGATGGGGGAACCGGTACCGAGAAGTGTGACTTTCAAAGGAGTCCTTCGAATGGGTTGCGCAGTACGGGTTCATCCGCGCGGAGGGCGACGAGTGTGGCTTGTTCGATGGCGGCGTCGCGGTGCGCGTGCGCTTCCGTATAACCGGGATAGTTGGATAGGGCGAGGAAGGCGGCGCGACTTGGGTACCAGACGACGACGATCTCGTCGTAAGTGTCGTGGTCGCAACCGATAACCGTTTCCTGAGCGTCGGTCGCCCAGAGAATCTTGCCGCCTACCGACGCGACGGCAGCTTGCGCAACGATGCCGTAGCGCAGGTACGCCTCGCGGCCGGAGAGATTGAGGGCGGCTTCCGCAGATCCGACGGGGTATTCGGCAGTGGCGCGGTAGCGGTTCATGTTGAGCATGGCGACGGGTGAATCGTCGGATGAGGCGGCTAGCGAGGCGAGAGTCTCGTCGGAGGGGTAGTGGTGCGTATCCATCGCTGCTCCTTTTTGGGGCTGGGGGAGAAGTGCTGTGAGGGTGTTAGTGATGATGGCCCGCGTTGAGTGGCCATGTCTGCAATGCGAGTGGTCAGGGGATCGTCAATGGGTGGCAGAGCGAAACCTGGACGAATCTTCTCGATGTGTTTTGCGATCGCGACGACTGTCGCGCTGCCGCGTTCGGCGCGCATGTGGCGACCATCGCGTGAGCGAGATGTGGCTTATTGTTGGTTATGGAATCGAAAGGCGTCGGTGTCGGTGCGGGGTTGGTGGACACGCGTCGAACATACCATTTGCACACATAGCGTCATGTACGGTGAGGTGCTGTAATCGTGAACGGAGATGAACAATGGGTGCCGATGCACAGATGCGTGAGTATGCCGGCGGTCTGGCAGTGCCCGAGTTTGACGGCACGCCTTGGACGGTGCCGGGCGCGCTAGCTGATGCGACGGTTGCGATTGTGACGACGGCGGCGCTGCATCGTGCAGGCGATGAGAAATACGGCGCGACGGACACGGGGTATCGGGTACTTGAGCGTGCCGAGCGGAATTTGGTGCTGGGGCATTGGAGCCCGAACTTTGACCGCGCTGGATTTGTGGCTGACTTGGATGTTGTTTATCCGATCGACCGTTTGGAAGAGTTGGCGGCGGCTGGAACGATCGGCGCTGTGGCGCGGCGCCATATTGCGTTTGCAGGGAACCAGGACGACACGGTGTCTACGGTGCGTTTGGATTCTGGACCTTCGGCCGCACGATTGTTGCGTGATGACGGCGTAGATGTGGTGTTGCTCACCCCCGTCTGACCACTTTGTACGCGCACCGTGTGTGTGCTTGCGCATGTGTTTGAAGAAGCGGGGTTGGCGACGGTATCGCTGGTTTCGGTGATGCAGGTGGCAGAGAAGATGCATCCGCCGCGGGCGTTGTATGGCGAGTTCCCGTTGGGGAGACCGCTAGGGAAGCCGGGCGATGCGGAGTTCCAACATGATGTGTTACGGCGTGCGTTTGCATTGCTTGATGCACCCCAGGGGCCGGTTTTGGAAACGTATCCAGAAGTGATTGAGTTGGATGACGCGGTGCCGCTGGAGTGCGCGTTGCCGCCGCGTTTTGATCCGTCTTTGCCCGAGGCGGTAGATGAGGCGCGTGCGTTGCGGAGCGCGTATGACCGCACGGTCGCTTCGTCGGGACGCACAATGGTTGGACGCGTGACCGATGCCGGTGGCGTGCCCGACGTTGTGGCCGCGTTCGTGAAGATTGCGGACGGTGTGGGTTGGATGGAGGCCGGGTTGCCCGGGGATCCCGTGAGTTGCGCGCACGATGTGCGGGCGTATTACGAAGAAGCTGCGGTAGCGCTGGTGGATGGGCCGCCCGATCCCGGTGGTGCGGAGGCGTGGTATTACGAGGTGACAGCTGCCGGCAAGGTGGTGCTTGAGGCGCGCAGAGCGATGCAGGCTGCTGAGGCGCCGTTCCCGTTTTGGTTTTATATGGCGCGGGCGACTCGCCAATAGCGGCACGGCGTAGGTAGCGTCGCTCGCCTATGGGGACACCACTGCTAGCAGGAGTACGAATCGTCGAGTGTTCAATGCTTGGCCCGGCCGCGATTACAACGGCGCTCGCTGATCTTGGGGCCGAAGTCATCAAGGTGGAGTCGCCAACTGGTGACTATGTGCGGCGCATGACGTGGCCCATCGTGGAGGGCACTTCGTTGATGCATCTGCATGTGAATCGCGGGAAGCGCAGCGTGGTCCTGGACTTGCGCACCGATGATGGAGCGGCGGCGTTCCTTGACTTGGTGCGTGTGAGCGATGTGGTTGTGGAGGCGATGCGTCCTGGTGGGTTGGCTCGCAGGGGGCTCGGGTTTGATCGTTTGTGCGAGGTGAACCCGTCGATTGTTGCTTGCACTATTTCTGGGTATGGCGCGACGGGTCCTTACCGTGACTTGGCGAGTCATGGGATTGCATATGACGCGTGGGCTGGCATCTTTGCGCCAGAGATCGATGAGGAAGGGTTCCCGTCTATTCCCGATCACGTGTCGATTGGAATAAACGCTGGGCCGATCTTTGGAGCGCTTGGGATTTTGGCTGCTGTGATTCGTGCGCGGGCGACCGGTGAGCCTGCAGAGCTGGAGTTGGCACAGTCCGATGCTGCGGCAGCGTTCGACTGGTATCGCGAAGAAACGCACCGCGCGTACGAGCGACCGGAGTCCGAAGTGACCGGGAACGCGTCGGATGATTTTGTGCGGCGCGAACCGGCGATTGCCGGGATGCGCGGAGGTGTTCGTTACCAGTTGTACGCATCGAAAGATGGGTATGTGTTGTTCATGGCGAGTGAGCAACACTTTTGGAAAAGTTTTTGCGCGGCGGTGGATCGTACGGAGTTGTTTGAGGCGTGGCCTGGTTCGGAATATGGGGATCATGCGCGTGGGAACAGGGAGTTGCAGCGCGAGTTGACGACGATCTTTGGCCAACGCACTACGGCGGAGTGGGTGGCATTCGGTATTGAGGTGGATGTGCCGATTGCGCCGGTGAATACTCCTAAGACTGTGATAGATGATCCGCAATTCCTGGATCGCATGGAGTGGTTCCCCCAAGCTGTGCTTGGAGCGGATCAGTTGCCATTCCCGGTGAAGGTCGTGGGCGACGAAACGCTGGTGCCGACGATGGCGCCGACGGTTGGCGAGCACACGGAGGCAGTGCTGTCGGAGGTGTGCGGTTACGACGAAGCGAAACTGGCAGCGCTGCGCGAGGGCGGAGTGTTCGGGTAGCGCTAGCCGACTGCGATTACCGCGCAGGCGAGCGCGATGAAGCCGGGGAAGATTGTGCCGACGGTCCATCGGAGCATGCGGTTGGTGGCCTCGGTGATCTTCTCGCCGAGTTAACTTCGGGGTACAGACATCTCTGCTCGGAGCAGAACGGTTGCTTGTTCGACCTCTTGGCGGGTGGCGACATCTGCCCATCCGACTGGTGGTAGGTGTCCCATCAGGGTTGTTGCCACCCGCTCACCGGCTAGTGCTTCGAAGAACAGGAACATTTCGTGCCGACTGCGTTCGTCGAGCGCCATAGGTATCTCCACATAGGTTAGGTATAGTGGGGGAGGAGGCAGTGAAGATGGCTGAAGTCACGAAGGAGCGCTGTGGCCAGTTAATAAAGGCCGTGCTGACCGTGTTGAAGGATCAGCCCAATGGGCTGCTGGGACGCGAGGTGATTGAACGGGTACGAACGATGCTCCCGCCGACCGAATTTG
>SHUZ01000051.1 GCA_009694415.1 Acidimicrobiia bacterium | reverse complement strand
GAAAGAAAATGACTAGATGGTCAAGCAGCGCTCGGCGGATCTCGGCGATTGTCTCTTCCGGCAATTCGGCGGCAAGATTTACACCAGAAATAACGGCGCCACACGGACCCGAATGGCGTACGACATCGATCGTGCGAAATACATGGCCTTCAGGCGCCGCGGGGATGGGAACGAGTTCGGTTGCGGTAAGGCTCACACCGTGAGCATATGGCGACGCCGGACAACTTGCCTAGGGTGGTTCGCGTATCGGTCAGTCGTCTGATTCGTCGTCGTCCGCATCGTCGTCCGCATCGTCGTCCGCATCGTCGTCAGAGTCGTCGTCCGCATCATCGTCAGAGTCGTCGTCCGCATCGTCGTCCGCATCGTCGTCCGCATCATCGTCAGAGTCGTCGTCCGCATCGTCGTGGGCGGCTTCGCTAACGACCTTCCCATGTTCCGGCCCGGGTTCAGTAGATCGTGCGACCGCTGATACGGCTTGGCCATGGTTCGTGCAGCAGGCGTCGTCTGTTTCGTCTGCGTCGTCGGTTTCGTCGTCCTCTGATTCACCAAGCGTCGGCGTGGCTGTTTCGTCGATGGGAGTAGTTGAAGGCGTAGTCGGATCATCAATGACGCCCGCAGTCGTATAAGTTGTTTCGTCGGATGTGCTTGGCACAGCGCTGTCGCCGTCTGTGGCGGCAGCGGCTACCCCTCCGAGAGAAATCACGGCGAGTACAGCGATCGTTGTCTTTGTCTTTAGTAACTTCGACGACCATGCCGACATTTGGTTCTCCTTCATTTACAAGTATGCAACCTAGTCATCGGCACTTTTGCCCGCAGATGAGCATGATCCGAACGGCATACCCTCCTTGCGTCGTTTTAGCACAATCGCGGTGGAAAGTCCTGGGAGGTCGTCAAAGATCCCTATTTCGTTTGCCGTCCAAGTAGCATCACGGCCGGTGGGCGACCTTCTTAGGAATGTTGTGCCGCTGGCCCTGGGCGCAGCGTTTAGCCCAACTCTCCTCACTGTTTTGGTAATCATTCTCGGTGCGCCCCTGTATCCGCGCTGGCGTGGGACAGCGTTTGCAGCCGGTGCGGCGGGTGTTCTGGCTGGGATAACTGCCGTGAGTCTTCTTGTGATGAGTCGTCCGGTTAAAGGAACCACGCACCACCAGACGTTCGACGGATGGGTCAACATCGTTATTGCGGTCTTGCTGGTACTCCTAGCGATCAAAGAGATCGTGCGTCCTCGAGTACCGAAACCTAAGACTGTCGAGAGTTCTGACACCGGACCCCACGTACGACGGTTCATTGGCATCGGAGCTCTAATGATGACGGTCAACTTCTCGACAATCGTGATCTACCTAGCGGCCATGAGAGAGATTTCGACTTCCACGGTCTCGACGACGCAACAGACAATCGCTGCCGTCGTCGCGTTCGCGATTGCGACCGTGACGCTCTGGTTTCCCGTCGGCCTGTATGCGATCAAGCCGAGTGTTGGAAGGCGGCTTCTTGAGCCGGTCGATCGGTTCCTTACTCTGCACGCACGGGTGATAACGGTGGGGGTGTGCCTCATATTCGCGGTCTATTTAGGCCTAACGGGAGCCCGAGACCTATAAGCACACCCATTCCCCAACCCCACCCCACCCCACCCCACCCCACCCCTACAGGGCGATCTCGGCACGTTTCGGGCCCTTATAGGGCCTCGAACGTGCCGAGATCGCCCTGTAGGGGTTATTGCTCGGCGAGGATTGCTTCTACTTCGGCTTCTGGGTTTCGATTCGCTTCGCCCGTCACCTCAACGACCACTCGCCGCAATTGCCCCGTAAATCGGAACGGTGCCGAATAGCCCGCACCGACTGGTGGCCCCTGTTCCCACCCGCACGTAATGCCATTCCCGCTTATCGAATGCCTCACCATTGTTGTTCGCTCGATTTCTCCCTCGCCGACGACCTCGCCATCAACGAACAGGCGCGCGGTACCTCCAGAGTCGGGTCTGGCCGTGAACTCGAATGACAACAAATGCTCTCCCGAACTGATACGGCGTTCCGAGTTCACGACAAACGTTTCTTTGCCAACGAAGTTCGACACGTAGCGCAGACATCCATCTAATACTTGGAATGACCAACCGCCGAGCACCGTACCCATTGCAAGCAAAGTTCCGTTCGCTCCGTCGAGCCCGCCGCCGTCAAGGTCTACTTCGGCGACGATTGTGTGCGAACGACCGCGCGTGTTAATCGCGTTTGTTTCGGGAACTATCGTGCCGCCCGGCCAGTAAACCGCGCGCGTTCGCGTATCGAACGGTCGTCGCGGCGCAAGTAGGGCGGCAACAGGTCGATTGTCAAGCGGTAACACTTTGTAGCGGCGCGCCTCGGTCCACCAAAGGTCGATCATTTCGCCAAGGCGCGCAGGATGAGCATCGGCGATATTGACCGACTCAGTCGGGTCATTGATTGTGTCGAATAACTCCCAGGTGTCGTCTTCGAAAGGCGCATCGGGGTCAATCCCATCGTTATACATTTGCCCTAATGGCTTGAAGGTGACTGCCTTCCAGCCTTCGTGGTAAATCGCACGTGATCCCAACATCTCGAAGTACTGGGTGATGTGTCGTTCAGGAGCTTGAGCATCGCGGAGCCCGTAAGCGAAACTCGTCCCTTCAATCGGTGACTGTTCGGCTCCGCCGATGAACGCTGGCGGGTCGATCCCGATCAACTCCAACAGAGTCGGGACCACATCAATCGCATGAGCGAATTGTGTGCGCAGTTCACCTCGTGCAGCGATTCCCGCGGGCCAGGACACGATGCACGGATCGGCAATGCCGCCCTCGTGCACCTCTCTCTTCCATCGGCGAAAAGGCGTGTTACCAGCCATTGTCCAGCCCCATGGATAGTTGTTATGACTGGTACCCGTTCCAAGTTCGTCAATACGTGCTCGCAACTCGCGACGCCCCGCCGGGACTCCGTTCCACACCCGGCTGTCGTTGATGGAACCAACCTGTCCACCCTCCGCCGATGCACCGTTGTCCGAAACTAAAACCACGACCGTGTTGTCGGTCTCGCCCAAAGTCTCGACGAAATCGAGAACTCTCCCAATCTGCGCATCAGCGTGCGAGAGGAACGCTGCGAAACATTCCATGAAGCGCGAAGCAACCTTTTGGTCCTCCGCCTTGAGGTCATCCCATGCAGGAACCCAAGGCGGGCGCAGGGATAGTTGTGTTCCCTCGGGTAGAAGACCAATCTGTATCTGGCGCGCTATCGCGTTTTCACGCCACACGTCCCATCCCGAATCGAATCGGCCACGGTACTTCTCGATCCAATCTGACGGAGCCTGGTGAGGGGAGTGGCATGCGCCAGTTGCGAAGTGCATGTAGAACGGCACCTCGGGTTCTACGGAACGCACCTCGCCCAACATTTGAATCGCGCGATCGGCCAGATCCTCGCTGAGGTGGTAGCCATCTTCGGGTGATCGGGGAGGTTCGATCGCCGTGTTGTCTTGAAAAAGGCTGGGCACGAACTGATGGGTCTCGCCGCCGTGGAAGCCGTACCAATGTCGGAACCCGCGACCGCACGGCCACGAGTCGCGTGGCGCGGCTGCGTGTGTCTCGTCCTCCGGTGTCAGGTGCCACTTACCGACGGCGAGTGGCACGTAGCCATTCTTCGACAGGATCTCGGAAAGGAAGCCGTTTTCGCGTGGCGTTACAGCGTTGTAACCCGGATAGCCGACTGCAAGATCGGCGACGCGGCCCATGCCGTTGGAATGATGATTACGTCCAGTTAACAAACATGAGCGCGTGGGGGAGCACAGCGCAGTCGTGTGGAAACGCGACAACCGAACCCCGTTTGCCGCGAGGCGGTCGATGTTGGGCGTCGCGATGTCAGACCCGTAGCAACCGAGTTGGGCGTACCCGACATCGTCGAGGACGATCACCAATATGTTCGGCGCATCGGCGGGTGCTTCCGGATCAGGAGGCCACCATGGCGTCGAGTCACGCCATGTGTCCCCCGTAGTACCTCTAAACTCGGTGTCGGTCATGGTGCTCCGCGTCCGTTCAGGCGACTGCCGCCGCGATGCGCGCCATCGTCTCGTCATCCAATTTTTCCAGCACGTCGAGTGCGCCCATGTTGTCGTGTACTTGAGATACGCGACTGGCGCCAGTGATCACGCTGGAAACGTGGGGGTTGCGTGCGCACCATGCAATCGAAAGTTGTGCGAGCGTGCATCCAAGGTCATTAGCTACCTCGCCTAGCCGAGCAACCTTTTGGTTGGACTTATCATCGGTTAGGTAATCGCGCAGCCATTCGTATCCGGGCACCGTCGCCCTACTTTCGTCTGGGACGCCGTCGCGGTACTTGCCAGTCAATAGACCCGACGCGAGTGGGCTCCATGTAGTTAGCCCCAATCCGATGTCTTCGTAGAGCCGTGCATACTCAATTTCGACTCGCCGCCGCGAGAGCAGGTTGTATTGAGGTTGTTCCACTATGGGCTTATGGAGATGGTGTCGCTCTGCAATTTCCCATGCGCAGCGGATCTCGTCAGCAGCCCATTCCGAGGTACCCCAATAAAGGGCTTTCCCGCTACTGATGATGTCGGACATCGCCCAGACGGTTTCTTCGATGGGGGTCTCAGGGTCGGCGCGATGACAGTAAATGAGGTCTACAAAGTCGAGACCAAGGCGCTCGAGAGAGCCGTCGATCGAATGCATCAGGTACTTGCGATTGAGAGTGTGGGCCATGTTGATGCCACCGCCCATTCCCCAGAACGCCTTGGTCGAAATCACATAGGTCTGGCGCTCCCATCCCAATCGGGTGATAGCGGTGCCCATCAGTCGTTCGGATTCGCCACCTGCGTATGCCTCGGCGTTGTCGAAGAAATTGACTCCAGCGGAGTGTGCCGCCTCCATGCACTCGAGAGCGGTGTCTTCGCCGAGCTGGGTCCCGAAACTCACCCAGCTCCCGAATGACAGGACGCTCACCTTCAATCCCGATCTTCCTAGCCGCCGGTACTCCATCGCCATTTTCTCCCCTTATTAAACGGATTCCTTTGTAGCGCAGGATCCTACGCGTGCCCGCTCCCAGACGTTTTGTCGCGGATCGCACATCGCCTGCGGCTAACACGTATACCCGCGGCTAACGTGCCCGACGCCCTACGAACCCCGTATTCGAAATACAGAGGAGAACCCAATGGCCACAATCCGCCATCACGTCCGCATCGATGCCCCAGCCGACAGCGTCTGGGCCCTCATCACCGATCCCGTCGCCATCACCACATGGG
The DNA here is from genome assembly GCA_009694415.1 of Acidimicrobiia bacterium. GTDB lineage: Bacteria > Actinomycetota > Acidimicrobiia > IMCC26256 > JAENVU01 > SHUZ01. The sequence goes on along the minus strand of SHUZ01000051.1, from coordinate 7,361 downwards.
CAGACGGCCTAGACGCGTGCACGTTCGACGGCACGTCGCGCACGATCACTGCGATGGGCACAGAGATCGTCGAAGAGATTGTTACGAACGATTCCGACCTGCGCCGCTTTCAGTACTCCATCACCGGCGGCCCGATGCCTGTTGAATACCACCTTGCGACTATCGACGTCATCGAAGATGGCGAAACGTCGTTGCTCATTTACGCCGCCGAAATCAAGCCCGACTCGTTCAAGGACTTCATGGACGGCCTACTCGGTGGGCTAGCACAGCAATTGAAGGCTGCCGCAGAGAAGTAACGCTCGCTAAGGATCATTCGCAGTGGCACAACACAAAGAGGAGTCGGTCATGAGCGATGACCCAGTATTGCTTGATGTAACTGATGGCGTCGCGTTGATCACGCTCAACCGGCCCGCTTCTCGCAACGCGCTCAACGCCGCCGTGCGACGGCTACTCCCGAGAATTGTCGCGCAGTGTGAGGCCGATCCCGAAGTAGACGTAATGATCTTGACCGGTGCCAATCCGGCATTCTGCGCAGGCATCGACCTCAAGGAACTAGGAGGGGGCGGTGTTGCCGATCATGAGTTGAGGTCCTCTTCCGAAGATCGTTCCGGACGTCTGCCATGGCGGGGTGCACTCCCGCCGCGCACCAAACTATTGATCGGCGCAGTGAACGGAGTTGCGGTAACAGGCGGGTTTGAACTTGCTCTTGGTTGCGATTTCTTGGTGGCGTCAGAGAACGCGAGATTTGCAGATACCCACGCACGTGTTGGCCTCATGCCGGGTTGGGGGCTAACGGTTCTTCTACCGCAACGAATCGGCGTTGCCCGTGCGAGAGAAATGAGCGTCACGGGAAACTTTGTCGATGCTCAACTCGCGTATGACTGGGGTCTTGTCAACCACGTTGTTCCTCACACCGAGTTGCTCGACTTCTGTCGTTCTCTTGCTACTGACTGTCGCAGCATCGACCAAGCCGCTGTACGTCGAATGTTGCGCACATACGAAGAAGTAAGCAACACAACCGTTGCCGAGGCATGGACTATTGAGGACAAGGCATCGCGCGAATGGCAATTAGATGGACTAGACCGCGACGCGATCGAGTCGAAACGTGCGGCGATAATGGAACGCGGGCGCAGCCAGACGCAGGGCTAGACGGCGTTGGTCAGTCGGTCTTGTACGCGCCCGATGCAATCGTGTGTTCGAACCGCCGTACATCGGCGGGGTCGAACATTTCAGGTAGTACCCATCCATCCAAACGGCGGCGTAGGCGATAATGCAATCGACCATGGGTACGAACGGTCTCACAGATTTCGAAACCGTCGATCCATCGGTTATCGAAACGGAATCGCACCGCGCACTCGTCGCCGGCACCGAGTGGAACGGCTCCGCTCTCGCCTTCCACTTCGTCAATAGCGGTTATCGCTCCACCGGACTCATCGGGAAGCACGATCATGTCGTCGGTTTCTCCGATCTCGCTGCTCGGTTGTTCGCCGATGTTGATCGTGCCGCCAATGACGGTCGTTTGTGCATTCTCGAGTTCGTGGTGGCTTCCGGTCCCGATGGTGGACGTATCACGCGTTGCGAGCACCTCTGCAACGCGCACTAGCGCTTCGGAAAGTGCGCGCCGGTCAGCTCGGTCGTCGTCGAAGCGCTGCTCGAGCCGGTCACACGTGGTCGTTACGCGAGCTACGAGCGAAGATAACTCGCCCTCCCTACGGGCTAAAGATGCACGTGCATCTTCGGTCTGAGCGTGCGAGATGATCAGCTCGGAGCGCACGCCCTCAAGGCGAATGGTCGCGAGTTCAAGCTCTAGCGCACGTAATTCCTCAGCCCGTGCTCGCTTTCGCCACTTCATGGATCCTCCACCGCCTAGGCAGCAATCAAATGTTCCTCCAAGGTACGCCTGTCGCGAGCCATAACGGTGGACCTTCGGCTATCTACCCTGCACGGGCCGGTTGAGTTTTTCGGCAGTTCCGCACAAGATCATGCGCCGGGTTGCGTCGCTGAAGTCTTTCAGTTCGCGTGCATAGTCGAGTGGCTCCGGCATGCCCTCGATGTGGGGCCAGTCTGAACCGAAAATAACGTGGTCTTCGCCGACGAGAGAAGCGATCTCGTACGGGTCATCTTCCCAGAATGGATTAATCCAGATACTGCGTCGGAATGTCTCGACTGGGTCTTCTGGAAAAAAACCTGGAATCCGGCGGTGCTGAGAAGTGAGTTTTCGGAGCAAGTCGCCCAGAAACTCCCCGCCGTTTTCGACACTCGCCAAACGGATGCCGGGGAATCGGATGAAGAAGCGGTCGAAGATTAACGACGCCAGGTAGTCGTAGATGGCGCGTTCTATATGCAACATTTTGATGCTCGGTCGATTCGCTCCGTCGAACGTGGCCGCGAATCCGTCGGGCGCATAGCCGTTCGCACTCTGTCCGGAATCGCCGGCATGGACAACGACAGTGATGCCGGCTTCCTGAACTCGTGCCCAGAAGGGGTCGAATTCCGGATCCGCTGGAGTGCGCGGGCCGTTGCGCGTGAACTGAGCAGCGGGGCGCATAACGATGATTCGTGCTCCCGCGTCGATCACCCATTCCAGCTCACGGATCGCCCAGTCAAGATCGGTGAGACTCAAATACGGAGCAGCAAATATCTTGTCGCGGTACGCGAACCCCCAATCTTCTTCGATCCACCGATTGAACGCAGTGAACGTGATCGTTACTGCCTCGGGGTCGTGCTTCAAGAGTTCTTCGTAGAGCATCCCGAGTGTGGGGAACATCCAACAAGCGCCTAATCCTTGTTCCTCCATGACCGCAAGTCGCGCATCGCGGTCGCGGTATTCGGCTGGAATCGGTTCACGCTCACGTAAGAACTCATATGGCAGACGTTGGTCCGGGTTACCTCGGAAGTAGTCGTGCAGCGCTCCTGGTTTCGCAATTGGATCGAAGGTCGGATTGTTCACCGCATGACTTACGCGCCCGCCAACGACGTGGTACTTGCGTCCGCCCACTTCGCACCATTGAACGGTACGGGGGCCATGGCGCGGATCCAGATGTCTCGTAAACGCGTCGAGGGCTTCGTAGTAATGGTTGTCCGCGTCGAATGCCATGTACCCGAGGTCGGTCATTGGAGAAGGGTACCGGAGCCTTTGTCAATCATGCTCAGCGAGTTGATCACGAAGATCTTTTTTCAGCACTTTCCCTGCCGCGTTACGCGGTAATTCTGATACGAAGACGACCTCGCGTGGAACCTTGAAACCCGCAAGATGCTCACGTGCGACCGCCACGATCTCGCGGCTCAAGTCCGCGTTGCCTAAATCAAATTCATCTGCAACCACAACGACGGCACACACGATCTCCCCCCATTTGTCATTGGGGAGTCCGACGACAGCGACATCGCGCACGGCAGGGTGCAGCAACAGAATCTCTTCGACCTCGCGGGATGCGACGTTTTCCCCTCCCGTCACGATGACATCCTTCGCGCGGTCGACAATTGTCAACAAGCCATCAGTACCGATACGGCCAATATCCCCGGTATGCAGCCAGCCATCTTGAAGCGCAACCGAACTCGCTTCCTCGTCTTCCCAGTATCCAGCCATCACCTGTGGTGAGCGCACCAAGATCTCAGAGTTGTCAGGTCTTAAGCGCAACTCAACGGCAGGCGTGGGAAATCCTGCAGATTTCAGCAGGCGGACATCTCCTTCGGCTGCCGAACGATGTTCACGTGGTCCGAGGAATACGGCATTGCCTGAGAGTTCTGTCATTCCGTATCCCTGCGAGCAGTCCCAATCCCATCGACCTACGACTCTCTTCAATACTGGACCAGAGATGGGGGAGGCACCGTAACCAAGGGCGCGCACGGAAACTAGATCTGCGTCCAGAACGTCGGGACTATCTAACAACATGCCGATCATTGTCGGTGCCAACGAGAGCATGGTTACTTGATGTTCTTTTACCAGCCTCGCTAACTCCGCGGGATCAAAGCGCTGCATCAAAATGACTGGCCTACCGCGACGATGCATGACAATCACGTTGTAACCAGCGACATGACAAAGAGGGAAGGGCGTGAGTAACACGTCATCGTCCCCAACGGGACGCGCGACGAGCGCTATTTCGACCGCCGCCAGAAGCGAACTGTGCGTGAGCATTGCAAGCTTTGAAGACCCCGTTGTTCCGGACGTGCCCAGCAGCCATGCAACGTCGCCGTCTACTAGCGCCGTCGCACTACCAGCGTTGCGTTGAATGGAGCCGGTCGGTTGTGGGTCACACCAACGGGCTGATGTGCCTTTCCGGGCCGGAAGTGTGACAATCGTGGAGATGCTGCTTGGTAAGGATTCTCCGTCGTTGAGATGGGCGAGCAACTCGGGTTCCGCAATGAGCATGCGCGTGCCCGAGCGGCGCAGAAGATCAGCCCATTCACTTGCGTGGAGGCGATGGTTCAAGGGCACGAGGATGCGGCGCGCAGCAGGAACCGCGTAATAGGCCTCGACGTACTCGGCGCGATTCTCTGCAAGTATCGCCACGCGGTCGCCGGGTTCTGTCACGCGTTCGACCACTTTACCCAACGTTTCGACGCGGGCCAAGAGTTCGCCAAAAGACACTGCACCCTGATCGGTAACGAGAGCGAGATTGTTGGGCGTGGCTTCAGTGGCTTCGCGTATGACATCGTCGATTCGCACGCTGCATCGTCGCACAATGTGGGACCTCGAGAAATGCTGTAGAACGCATTCCATGTGTATGCAATGTTGGGCATTAAAATGAGACGGTCGTGGGGTTCGTCTTGACGATTGTTTGGGCGAACTATGTGGGTCCAGTGGGGAACTTGCGTCTTGCGGCTCTCGAAGACGGGGCGCTTTTCCGATTGGAATTCATGCAAGGTGACGTAGCCCCCGACGACAGTTGGACGCGTAACGATGAAGCCCTTGATCCGGTTGCCCGTCAACTAGATGAGTACTTCAGTGGAACGAGGATGTACTTCGACCTTGTTCTTGCTCCGCAGGGAACACCATTTCAACTTGAGGTATGGATGGCGCTTCGCAGCATTCCCTACGGGCAGACCATCTCGTATGGAGAGCAAGCCGCGCGCATCAACCGTCCGAGTGCAGCCCGCGCTGTCGGGGGCGCTAACGGGCGCAATGCGCTAGCGATCGTGGTTCCGTGCCATCGAGTTATTGGATCCGATGGCAGTCTTACGGGGTTCGGAGGGGGCATGGACTGGAAGAGGTATCTGCTCGGACTCGAAGAAGCCAATGCAGCGCGCCTGGTCGCTAGGTAAAAATCGCAGGGTTTGACCGTAGCCCCCTCCCTAGGGAACTATTCGCTGTCCGCTAAGTGGGGAGTCCAAACCTGTGGCACATGACCCTGTAGTTGCCGAAACGGTCCGATCGGCTGACCACCTAGAGCCTCACTTCGTTTTCGAAGATCAAGAGGCCGCAGCTGATGCCAAGCTCGCTGCGCGCGGCGGGAAGCGGCCGAACGTCATGGTCGTCATGTTCGATGACGTCGGGTGGGGCGACTTTGGCTGCTTTGGTGGAGGAGTCGCCGTTGGCGCACCGACGCCGAACATCGACCGACTCGCACGTGACGGACTTCTGCTTACTAGTTGTTACTCGGAACCAAGTTGCACGCCGAGCCGCGCTTCGTTGATGACGGGTCGGCTGCCTATGCGTCACGGGATTATGAGGCCCCCGATGTATGGCGAAGCGGGAGGGTTGCAGGGCGAGGTAACGATCGCCCAGTTGCTTTCGGATTCTGGCTACGTGACGCAGGCGGTCGGGAAATGGCACATGGGAGAGAACCGCGATAGCCAACCTCAACACGTTGGCTTCGATGATTTTTACGGGTTTCTATCCGTCTCGGACATGTACACCGAATGGCGCGATCCATATTTCTTCCCCGAAATTGTGTACTCGGAAGAACGTACGAAGTGGTTGGAGAACGCTCCTTTTAACAAGTGCTTCGTTCATGCGTCTCGAGGTGGCGATGTCGAAAATGTCGAGGAAGTAACGATCCCGGTACTCACCGAACTCGACGACAAGTGGTGCACCTATTCGCAGGAGTTCATCGGTCGCATGGCGGAACAGGAGAATCCTTGGTTCCTGTATCACTGCACGCGCGGTGCGCACTACGACAATTACCCACATCCCAAGTTTCTCGGGTCATCGCCCGCCAAGCACCCATACAAGGACACGATTGTCGAGCTCGACGACATCGTTGGCAGGTTGGTGCAGACGCTCGAAGAAACCGGTCAACTTGATGACACGCTCATCTTCATCACATCGGACAATGGACCCGAGATGGAAACATGGCCCGACAGCGCGTGGTCACCTTTCCGTTCTGCGAAAGGATCAACCTGGGAAGGCGGACAGCGCGTTCCCGCCGTTGCTTACTGGCGCGGGACGATTGAACCGGGTCAGGCATCGGACGGCATCTTCTCGCTGATGGATCTATTCCCAACCTTGCTTCGCCTCGCAGGCGCGTCAGACTCCATTCCGTCCGATCGCTACATCGACGCTGTTGACCAAACTTCATTTCTATTGTCGCAACAAGGCAATTCGAATCGAAAATTCCATTACTACTGGCTCGGGTCAACTTTTTCGGCCTTGAGGGTAGGAGAGTGGAAGTTCATGGTCGCTTCTACATCTGACGACGACCGTGACGTCCATAGCCCAGGTGGATTTACTGGCGTGACACAGAACTACACGTATTCGCGGCTGTACAACCTTTACTTAGACCCGCGCGAGCAGCATTCGTACATGATCCGCAAGCTTGCATATCTCGAAATATTCCTGAGTGGGATTGGTGGACACCTAAAAACGTTTTCGAAGTTCCCGGCCAAGTCCGTGCTCGGCGGCGTCGGTTAGTGCTTCTAGGTCTCCGAAGGTGGGCACCGTTTTTGGATGGTCTTGCGCTCGTGTTGTTCGTTTTTCTCGGGCGCGAGAACCACGGGCTCACCGGTGGGGTGCTCTGGATGATGAAGGTGCTCGCACCGCTTGCTGTTGGCTTCGTAGCAATGGCCCTCGCCACACGTTTGTACACGAGTACTACCCGGATGTGGCTGCGGCTCGCCGTAACGATCCCGCTTGCGGTGCTTATCGGCGGCGTCTTGCGATGGATCTTCCGCGGCATGCCTGCCATATCAGTCTTTACTGTGATCGCGACAGGGTTCCTCGCTGTGACGATGTTCGGCTGGCGCGGTGCAGCGCTTCTTATTGCAAAATTGCGGGCGGGAAGAGACGTGTCCGTTCATCAGTGAGTGGGTGATCGGTTGAAGTCCGAACGCGTTCCGTATCTGACTTCGCGGCTCCAGGGTTTCGGGGAGAGCATCTTCGCCGAAATGTCTGCGCTCGCAATTTCCACCAACTCAATCAACCT
>SHUZ01000050.1 GCA_009694415.1 Acidimicrobiia bacterium | reverse complement strand
CGTCCTTGCTGACCAGGCTGGACCAATCGTAGGCAACGACGTTCCCCTTCTTGCCGTTCCCCTGTGGGATTCGGTTGCTCTGCTTGTACGGCGGCTTCGTCAATTCGTCCGCCATTTTCAGGAATAGGAGAAACGTCAATTGCTCGACGTAGGCCATGTACGACAGCCCGTCGTCCTTCAACACGCCGGCGTAGGACCAGACGCGGGTGCCGATCTGGCTCGCCGTCTGTGACACGATGACACTGCTTCCTGGTTGGCTCATTTCTTCGACGTTTTCCGTGATCGCTGGTGGGCGGTTTTGCGGGCTTCGCCATCGGGCGCAGTTTCAAGCCTGCCATTCGTTGAGGGACGTGGGGCACCTGACCGTCTCGATTTGGCTGGGGGACCGTTCCCAGCGGCGCGCTTTGCGGCCAGTTCCTCGGTTCGAAGTGCCTTGATGCGATCAAGAAGCGCAGCCGCCGGCTCGTCATTCGGGTCTTGCGCGACGAGCTTGCCTGCAAAGGCAGATTTGAGGATTGCTTGCCTCAACCGGTCCCCTCGCACAAGGCTACGACGTACCTCGACTTCCATTGCATCGATTTGAGAAAGCTTTTCGAGTACGGTCTCGACGATCGCAGTTTGTTCGGCCGAAGGTGGAAGCGGAAACTCGACCGATGCGAACCTCTCTGCGCCGAGGTGTGCGATACTCGTTGTGATGCTCGCGATCTTGCGATACCGACCAGTTCGAAACTGCGCGAGAGCCACAATCAGCGCATAGTCGGCAAGCACGCCATCGAAAACGCGCTGACGCACCAACGTGTTTTGAAAGCAGCAACCAGGAATCTCACTGCGGTACATCGCCGGTCTCCCGACCAGCTCCATGCTTTGCCCCTCGTTCAACAGGATGTCGCCGAACCTGAGTTCATAGTTCTCGAATTCCCTGGGTGTGAAGTTCATCCGCTTGACGTCATCTGTATTGATTCGATCTTCGTAAACGTTGGCGACGCGAAGGTACGGTCGCATGTCTTTGCCTGAATGATGCTGCGGCGACCTCTGACGACCAAGCTGCACGTTGCCGACTTGATCGTGCGAAGCCCAGCACCAATCATCGGGCAGTTCGGGAAGGCCATCAGTTTTCGGATTGGCCGGTTGAGGATAGCGAGCCTGCCAGCCCTTGGGTGGCGTTCGGCCATCCCTTTCGTACTTGGCCAGCGTTCGGGCTTCCCATTGCCGACGACGCTCGTCGAGAACTCGTTTGAACAAGTCTGCCCCTGATTCCTCAGGGGGGCCGTGCTGTGCTCGCCAACTGGCGGTCAATCGCCCCGTCACGGCCGCGTGCAATACGGCCGAGCGATACCGCTTGAGCTTTCGCCTGACGCGCTCAATCGCTGCGACGCCTGCGTCCAAGTCGGTGAATAGTTCATCGATTCGATCAGAAATTCGGCTCTGCTCGGGAGCCGGAGCAAGTCGTATTGGCAATTGAACGAGTTTGCCAACTGAGACATTTGAGATGTTTGTCGTCGTTGAAGCCATCGCGCGGATGGCTGCCTGCATTTGTGTAGAAGTAAGTTGGTAGTAGACAAAACGTGCATCCAACTCCGGGGGCACTCTTATCGCCGAAATGAATGCGCCGAGCGTGCTACGTTCGGACATTCGACCGATGAGCGCCACCTTTCCGACAAGCTGAAAGCTATTTGCAAGTGAGATCAGAATATCGTGATTGCGAACAACTTGCTCAGGCGACCTCAAATACCGCTCTGGGACAAACCACAGATCATCCCACTCGACCTGCGCCTGCACGTTCGATGTACGGAGACAGCCGATTAGGCCTTCACCAGGCCCGGATCGCTTTGCACCCGCAGGAAACGATATGCCACGAATGATCAACAAGAAATCTCCGAGTGCAGCAGTCGCCCAGTGTTCGCGTGGGTTCGGCGGCGAGATCGTGCTAGCGAGTTCAACACTATTCATGCCGTCAATACTCGATTCATTTCGGTGACGATTGAATGTAGTCGGTCGCCGAAGAGCTCATGCGCCTTACCGAGGCTGCCGCGTTGGGCGAACCAGCCGTCGTGGAAGTCTTCCATTTCTATCGCCAGGCTGGTGGCGATGTGCTCGGCGATTTTGTCCAACCATTTGGCCTGGTCGTCCGTGAAAACCACTCCCGCGTCGGCCTGCTGCTGTCGCCAGGTCGTGTACCGTTCCCGAACGACTTCAGCGAACGGTGTCAACGGTTCGCTGGGGCGAAGCGTGTGGCGGATTAGCGACACCAGATCGGTGACGAGTTGGCCCCCTTTCCCTTCGACCTTCGCCGATTCCAGCGCCTCGTAGCAACGCCACAACTCCTCTGTCGTCGCCGAGACCGGCGGGCGCTTGATCTGTTCGGCAAGCTCCTTCAGGTCGCGAAACCGCAACCGATCGGGCGTGGCCTGCCCGTAAAACACTTGCAACGGGATCAGCTCGTCTTTGTGATCTTCGATGAAGCGTTTGAAGTCTTCGATCTTCGACTTGGCCTTTTCGAGCGCCGCACGAGAATAGCCCGCGGTGAGGAGTTCGTCTTGGCTGACCCGATCGACGGTCTGTTCGTTGTCCTGCTTGATCTGCAGCAGAAGGTCGCGCAAGTGCGGATCGTAAAATGGTTTCAGCGCGTCTTTGATGAGGAGGTGCTCAGCGTCGTCGAGTTGCTGCACCGTCGGTTCGCCAAAGCCGGGGTTGAGGTCGCGCGCTTTGGCTTCGACGCTGGCCTCGTCGATGGCCAAAACGAGTCCGCGCACGAGGTCGTCAACGCTTTTCCCATCGGCGTGCTTGCGGACTTCATCATGCTGTCGGTCCGTCATGTCCGCCGCAAGGCGCGTCAACTTGCCGGCGAGCGACGACGCGGCATCAGGATCGGTGCCCCCCGCCTTGATGTAGTCGAAGACTTGCTTCAAGGTCTTGTTCGGTTCGCGGTCGATGGGACCGCGCTCGGACTTGCATCGCTCGCAAACCCCAACCGCGTCGATGATGACGAAGCGAGTCTTGCTCCGCGCGTCGGGAGTCACCCCCTTGAGTGCATCGGCGGGCATTACCCGAACGCCACGCCCCTTCATCTGCTCAAAATAGTTCGGGCTTTTGATAGAGCGCATGAAAAAGATGATCTCGACGGGTTTCACGTCGGTCCCCGTGGCGATCATGTCCACAGTGACGGCGATGCGGGGGTTGAACGAGTTGCGGAAACCCGTCAGCACGTCTTCGCCGGTCTTCCCCTTGATCTTCTCGTAACGGACGACCTCGCGCTGCGTGCCGTCGGGATCGGTCACCAGGTCGGTAACGCGCAGCGTCCCGGTGCGGTAGGTGATCTTCTGGCAAAAGTCGTTTCCGCGGCCGAACTCGTCCCGGACGATGCCTACGATGTCGTCGGCATGCGAGTCATCCTTGGCGAAGATGATCGTCTTGGGCACTTCGGTGCGGCCGGGGAAGATTTCCGTGAAAAGCTTGTCCCGGAACGTCTGGACGACGGTGCGGATCTGGTCGACAGCCACGACCGAGCGATCCAGGTCGTCCGCGCCGTACTGTAGGTCGCTGTCCAATTCTTCCTGGCGCTCGACTCGGGTCTTGCGACTGCGCTTGCCGACGTAAAAGCCGGCATCCACATCGGAACCCTGGGATGTGATGCGCGTCTTGATCTCGTAGACGTCATAGGGGACGTTCACGCGGTCGGCCACAGCTTGTTCGTGCGTGTACTCCATCACCAGGTTTTGGTTGAAGAACCCGATGGTCTGCTTGCTGGGGGTGGCGGTCAGGCCAATCAGAAACGCATCGAAGTACTTGAGCACATCGCCCCATACGCTGTAGATCGAGCGGTGGCATTCATCGACGATCAGCACATCGAAGAACTCCGGAGGCAGATTCGGATTGTAGGTGATCGGCACCGGTGGTCGCTTGAACGCGCCCGGTCCCTCGAAGGCAGACCGTTCTTCGTCTTCGACCGCGAGGTCTGGTTGTCCTGTGAGGACGGAATAGAGTCGCTGGATGGTCGTGATCACCACGCGGTTGACCGGATCGAAGTGATTGCGCTGCGGGAACGTGGTGTTGTACAGCTTGTCGAATGTATGCCGCTCGCCCGGAGGGAGGTACTGCTGAAACTCTTTCAGCGTTTGAATGCCGAGGTTTGTGCGATCAACCAGGAAGCAGACGCGGCGGGCGCCGGCATGCCTGATCAACCGGTATGAGATGTTGGCAGCGGTGAACGTCTTTCCCGAACCGGTCGCCATTTGGATCAGTGCCTTCGGCTTCGCCAGGCCGAGTGACTTTTCGAGGTTCAGGATGGCGGTGTGCTGTTTGGGCCACAATCCCTGCCTGGGGACTTCGGGCATTGCCCGCAACCCGGCGCGAAGCGGCGCAGCTTCCTGCACCATTTCGCGCAACGATTCCGGGCGATGAAACGAAAAGATGTCGCGACTGCGGGCGTTGGGTTCCAACCAGTTGGTGAACTGCGTGACCTCGCCGGTCGACTCGAACTGGAACGGCAGCGGACGTCGCCAGGCAGGTAGATTCGCCGCCAACCCGTCGGCGTAGCTGGCGGATTGGCCCTCGACCCCTTTGAGCGTGTGCCCGACCGGCTTGGCTTCGGTGACTCCGATGGCCTTGCCGTCGACGTAAAGCAGGTAATCAGCCTCGCCGTGCGCGCCTGGGAATTCGGTGATGGCCAGCCCAGGCCCGGCCGCAAGGTTCATTTCCCGGTACGCCTGCACGATCCACCCGGACGCCGCCAATTTGGCGTCAATCAGTTCTCGGGCTTGTTCTTCCGGCGTCGGCAAGGGCGGATTCCTATGCGAATGAGCGAAATCCATTATGCGCGACGACTGCATTGACCGCCACGCGCCGGACTCGCACCCGCAGGGAGCCTGGCGGCCCATCGGAGACGACCAGCATGCGAAATTCCCCGTGTTTTTCGCATGCACGTCACGGGTTATATTCAATCGCCATTGACCGGGACATGAGTAGAATCGGCCGCGAATGAATGCCGTCGATTGGAACGAACGGACCATTCCTGGCAGACAAATCAGACTCGATTCAAAAATATTTCATGCATATTTCGCTATTTTTCACCGATCTGCATCGAATTTCCGCAAAACGCTGCATTTTGCATTGACGCGACATAACCGACGGTTATATTTGAATCCGTTGCGTGACATCATTCGCTATCTGGAGACTTTTTAATGAGCGATGGAACCATCGGGGCCCGTTTGATCCAGGCGCTTCGCGACTGCGAAGTCACCCAGGCCGGTCTCGCCACCCGGATCGGTGGAACACAGGCTGGCGTTTCACAGTGGTGCACCGGCAAGAAGATACCCACGTCGCATAATCTCGATGCCGTTGCAGAATCGCTCGGGATCAGCCGCAACTGGCTGCAATCGGGAATCGGCCCGATGCGGGCGGTCGATCCGACGAGCCAGCGTGCGGCCTATCGCAGCCAGGCCTTCTGGGGGTTTCGGCCCGCACCGCCGGACGGAGGGCGCGATTTCGGCAATGCCAACGTCTGGTCCTTTGATCCGACTGTCGAGGTGCTCGTCCGCGAGGTACTCCAAAACGCGCTCGACGCAGGGTTGCCCGGGGGACCGGCAGTCCGTGTGACGTTTCGAATTATCACGCTGCGGAACGGAGAGCTTCGCTCATACTTAGAAGCATTGAAATGGGCCGAATTGAAGCAACACCTCGATGCTTCAACACACAATCGCCAGAAGCTCGGTTCACTGATCAAGGACGGTCTCGATTGGCTGGCAGACTCGAAGGAGCTGACGCTTTTGGTGATCGAAGACTCGGGGACGACCGGCCTCTTGGGCGCAGAAAAGGGAGACGGGAAGTTCGCAGCACTCTGCCGGAACAATCTCGATTCAAATAAGGAGGGAGCGACGACCAAGGGAGGCGCGTTCGGCCTGGGCAAGGGTGTGCTCTGGAGGGCGTCACGCTTCGCAACTGTCGTATTCTGTTCAAACTTGGCCCACCCCAACGAGGAGGGGAAGCGCAACCTCAGGCTGCTCGGGCGATGCGACCTGCCGTGGCACAACGTCGATGACACGCAGTCGTATGCTGGTCCTGGCTGGTTAGGGCAGCGAAATCCGGAGTCTGAGGATCACGATGCCGTGTCGTTCTGGGAGAACGAATCGCTCGCAAGCGATCTGTACCTGGCCCGGTCAGACATCGGCAGCGGCACAAGCGCGTGTGTCGTCGGGTTTCACGATCCAAGTTCCGACAAACCAAAGTCTCCGCGGGAGCTCGCCACTGAAATCGAGCGAGCCTCGGCGGCACACTTCTTCCCTGCGCTTGCAATGGGCCGTTTGAATGTCGCTGTCCAAACCTTCGACGGCCGGCGTGAATACGCCGCCGGCACTCCGGCAACGTCGGTGGAAGTCGACGCTCGGCAACTGCAACCTGAATTCTGGCAAATCCTCCGAGCGTTCGAAGACCGAACGTTCGTCGAAACTTTGACGCGCCCTGGCGACGTGGCGTGCAAGCCTGTCAGCCTGAATCTTCCTGCTCGAAAGATCGAACCGAAGCATGGTGAATACGAGCATGAAGCACTTCTGCTCGTTCGCTACGCAAGCGACGACGAAGCCGTTGACGCCAATCGTCTTGCAATGTTTCGCGGCCCAGGCATGGTTGTCGAAGAACGAAAACTTAGCGGCATCTGCCTCGGCAGTCGTCCTTTCCATGCCCTCTTGCTGTGCGGTCTTGCCGCAGGGACCGAGCCGACGAATGACGCCGCGGACGAGTTTCTTCGAACGGCAGAGCCGCCATCACACAACAAATGGGTGGCAACTCCCGAGTTGAAAACGTCCTATGCACGAGGATGCGTGAATGCTCTCTCGACATTTCTCGTTCGTGCCGTCGAGGTTCTCCGCGACCTCGTCAAACCATCATCCCGCGATCTCGGAGACGGTCCCAACTCGCTGCGTGAGCTGTTCCGAATCGGACCTGAACCGATCAGCACGCAACGAGAGAGACCGCGCGTTGTTGATCAGGATGGCCATGTGGATGAGCAGGGTCGGTGGTGCGTGGAAGCGCGAATTCGGATGAAGCCTGTCGAGCGTGTGACTCTACTGACTCCCGCGGTTTCGTTCGTCGCCGAGACCGGTGCTGGAAAAGCCGTTCGCTGGCAATCGCTGGAATCGACCACGAACTGTAGCGTTGAGGGGTTTGCACTCAGAGTTCCTGCCCGAACTCGCGAAGTGGCCTTCTCGGGCATCACCGATCCCGAATCGCACCCCGTTCCGGCGCAAGAGTCGAGCATCGTTGTGGACCTGCGACGCGTGGTTCAAGTTTCACAAGTGGAGGGATCATGAAAGCAACGAGTTTTCCGTATTCCACGCTCCGCGGCGACGTGGAGCTCACGGTCTCGGATGCCCGCATCGACGGAACCCCGCTCCCACCGGATGACGTTCAAGCGAATGATCGACTCATTGCCCTGCATGGACAGGAAATCCGTGAGTGGCAGCGCTTGACGTTCCGCGTCGATGTCCAGACAAACCCCGGCTTGCTGCGCCAGTACGAAGACGAGCACGGTTCGGTCACGCTGTCGGTGATCGCTTCATGCCGCCCCACAAACGTTCGGCAACCCATTCGACTGGGACGGTCCACACTCGATCCGTCGATTTGGAGCGGCAAGGCGGAGCTTCATCGCAGTCATTTTCGGGACAAAGTTCAGATTCAGGCGCAGCTCACGGCGAAGGTCGGTGGTGTCGCACATCGCCCTGTCAGCTCCAGCGACAGTTGGACGTTGTATTTCGATCCAAGTGAGAGCTTTCGCGTCGCGGGGTCGCTGCGCGTCGTCTGGTACGATTTTAAATCCGCATCGGCACCTCCGATCGCCCGGCAATTTCCCGACTCTGCGTATGTGGTCGACCTGGAGCGATCCCTGCCGGAAATCTTGCTGAACAAGTCCTTTGAGGGGCTTGAGCCAATCCTCCGAGATGCCAAGGATCGGTCGCCGACCGAACTCGCATTGCACGACATCGCGAGAATGTCGATCGCGCGGAGTGTTTGGCAGGCACTGGTGTATGACGCGATGTCGGCAATTCAGATGGAAGACGATGTGCCGACATGGCCGGAACGTGAATGGCACGCTGAAGTCCTGCGGAGAATCTTGCCGGAGATCGACCCCGGAAAGAGCGAAACCGAACTGTTACACATGGCCTCAGTCGACTGGCGACAGCATCCAGGCTCTGGGTCATTTGCAGCTCGTTCTGAAGCAGTCATCGGAGACCTCATCGGTGCCAACAAGTCGTTGCGTAAATCCACTCAGGCTCTTATTCGAAGGGGAATTGTCACATGACACCGCTCAAAGCACTGCTGCCCAGCGTTCGATCTCTGTTGGACGATAACTTCCGAAGTGGTCAGACACCCCGATTGGACGTTAAGTCGCTGATCTGCGACATCGACCGGCAGATAGACATCGATCCGGTCATCGCCATTCTGGATGAAAGTATTCGGCGCTTCGAGACTTCTCCTGATCAGTCCGACTCGTGGCTTGCGCCGCGCGTTCATGCAGCGCTACGACTCACCCGCCGGGAGGCCGCTGACAAGCGAATCTGGCATTTCATCAACATCGCCGCGAAGCCAGACTTTGTTCGTTGGCGGTTCGGGGGGGACGATACCGAGAGTCGCGTCATCGTGCCCTACGACCGCTTTATGGGCGAAGACAGCAAGAACGCAATCGGCCGGCTGTGGTGGGTGGCCGAGCTTACCAGGAACGGTCCCGACTACACCGAGACCCTGAGCGTATTGCGGACGTCGCGGTTCTATACATCGTGGCAAGCCCTTGACGCGATGCACCACCGCCCCGCCGCGCTTGCCGTTTGCCGCTTCGACCGCGAGTTCAACGACAACAAGGGTCTGACGGACTCGCAAAGCCAGCGACTTGCCAAGGCGTTCAACCTTCGACTGAGCACGCTGTGCCTGGATGCCCTGGCGATCAACCCGGTGGTCGACGCAGCGGCAATCGACGACTGGTGTAACACAACCGTCGACGAAACCAAATTTATGGGGGACGACTTACCAGAGGGCCCAGATGACGAGCCGGTCCCCGAGAACAGCATCAAAGCGGTCGAAGCAGTCTTGGCAGCGCTGGCGGACGAAATCGACCTGGCTGAGTTCAAGCGCGCCCCGCGTCGTTCCCGAGAATTACAGGAGGTTCAGACCGAAGCTCCGGTCGCTGATGAATGACGATTCTGACAAATGGCTTTTGCACGAGGTTCCAATCCCATATTTCGACTGATGGAACGACACTATGACAATCCATTACACGCCTAAGACGTTTTTGCGACAGACCTCGAACTGCATGCTGCAGTCGTGTTTCAACCGCATCGGTGCATTGCACGACATCCCTTGGTCGGAGCTTTCCGAACACCGAATCGACGTCGTGTACGACGGCTGGCAGCAGCTCCCGGATGCTCAGCGTCTGGAGATCGAGCGCGGTTTCGAGGAGGCAGAGGCCTTGGCGAACGAAGAAGGCTTGAAGGCCCTCATCGAGGAAGGACAGTTTCACGGTCTCGATCTGGCGGCCGAACTTGAGCCGTTTTCCAACTTCAGAGACAAGGCGCTTCACGTCTGGCTGACGCATCCGCGTGTTTTCGAAGTTGCAGGCACGATCAACCATGCCCACTCGCTTCCGATGCGATATTGGAAGCACCGTGGCGGCATGCCACTGGCGCAGCCGGACGTCACGCCGGAAGGAATCGAGCGTTTCCGAACGGCAATCTCTGCCTACTTCCGCAACAATGAGGGGCGCGGCCACCATTGCACGGTCGACGCGTACCTGCGCGTCAATCGATATCATTACTTCTTCGCCTACCCCGACGACTATGCCGACACCTACTTGGGGCACGACGAACACGGCCATTTCATCCGGCGGCCGCAGCGTCCGGCGTTCGAGGTTGTCTTTCTCTTTGATCCCGTTGACGGCACGTTCGATGTCTACGCGCAGGGAGGCAAAGTTGTTCATGAGTCGCTGCAGACGATCTTCACGCGCACACTCCTCAGAGAGGAACTGCCACCAGAGTCGGCTGCGACTCCGCCGTATCAGCTCAACGTTTTGAAGACGAGAGAGTTTCTCGCTGCTGCGAAGGATCGTGATCCGGAGGACGGCGTCGAGGAGGTCCAGATCCGCAAGCTGCGCCTTTCGGTGCTCGGTCTCGCCAAACGCCGGATTGTGCTCGAGGCCGATCCGGAAGGCGGCCCGAGTGCAATTTACAACATGATCGACGAATGTTTGAATCGACAGAATCTGCCCGACGCCCTCTTCAACGTCACCTTTGCACAACTGCATTTCCGATTCGTGCATACCGGTCAGGGCCGGCAGAGAACGCTGACATTCGACGTGTCGCACCCGAACAGCAGCAATTTAAAGAGTTGCCGCAACGAGCAGTTGAGACTGATCGGAGAGAAATACCTTCGCCGATGGAATATCGACTGTGCCTGAGATTCCGCAGTTTGTTGTTGATCGGCTCAGTGCGTCCTGGCCGGGCTTTACTGCCGACGAAGTCGCGGCGTGGCCTGAAGGGCTGCTCGATCAGCTTTTAGGCGAGCAGGTGCTTCGCGCAGCAGAAAATGCGCGGTCAGTCGCATGTGACGAGTGTGGCACCGATCACGTTGAGACCGTCCAGTACATCGAGTCTCCACCAAAGTCCGAACTTCGGGCCTACATTCTTTGCCCGCAGTCCGGAAGAGTTCGAATTCCGCTGGCGAGGTTGCGGCAATGGGTCATTGACCCAAAGCATGTTCCTGGGGCCGGCGTTCGAGCCGGCGGGTCGAATGCGACCTCAGGGGTCGAGCAAACGGGCGCAAGCGCGGGTGCGGCACTGTCCGGGCAGCGCGCTGGCAAGAAGTCCGCCGCCAGCGTCACGATGAAGAGTTGGACGCAGGGCGAACTCGATGGCGCTATTCGGGAATACAAAGCCAGACGCGCGCCTTCTTACAGTGACCTTGTGGATGCGGTGAAACACAACAAGGCAGGCGCGAAGACCGCGGCGCAAAAGATGTTCGGACGGAATGCCATCGCCAGGGAACTCGGCGTCAGGGCGCCGGCGATGGTCTCGAAATCGCCCGAGTGGCAGCAGATTGCGAGCGAACTGCGCTTGCCGAGACCGTCGAATAAGAGCAATCGAGGGGGAGGCAAAAGAATTGGGCTCGACATCGCGATTGAGAAGCAGGCAACATCCGAAAGCTCCAGCCAACTCGATGAGGCCGTTCGTCGTGAGACGATTCAGCTAATCCGGAAGGGGATGCCGCAGGCCCAAGCTGAGGCCACGATTGAGAAACTCGAACGCGGCGAAATCTCCGATGACGACGCCCGAGAGCTTGTAGGAGTCGTAGCCGACCAGAGGCAGGATTTGCAAAGCCGGAAAGTTCGCACAAAGGCTTGAAATTAAAGAGAATTCGTGACCACCCCAAAGTGGTCATGACCACCTGTCCGCTCATTTCTCGCGGGAATCAGGCCTTCTACCCAGTCGGTTTGTGACCGCTCGTCTCTCTTCTGTAGTGCCCGATACAGAGTACCGCACATTCAGCGGTCCTGGTTCGGCGGCCCAGAACAAGGAGAGACTTCAATGCAGGCAGTTGCACCCGCCATTCCGACCATCGGCGAAATCGCTCGCCGCATCGGCGTGCCCCAGCACCGAGTTGAGTACGTGATTCGAGCACGGAACATCACACCGTGTGGCTGGGCCGGAAATGCCCGTGTGTTCTCCGACGCGGATGTTGAACGTATCGCCGACGAGCTCAGAGACATTGAGAACACACGGTCGGCCCACGACCGGTGACCCGAGGATTCGGGCCTGTGGCGTGGTCGCCAGGACAGGATTCCTAGCCTCGCTCCCCCGGGTTCGATTCCCGGCAGGTCCAATGCGAACGCCCGATGCTTGGGGCACCGGGCGTGTCGCCAGAACGAGATTCCTAGCACCTCTATTATACGGCGGGAATTTGCCCTGACAATGGGCCGATCACGCCAGAAGGAGACGCGGCCATGATCACGCCGCCGACGTCAGAGCAAGAAACCGACATAAGTACGGCGCGTCGCGAAAAGCCGAACTCCGAACCTCGCCAGCCTCTCCTGATCTCGGCGCGGAAGGCCGCGGCCACGTGTGGCAAATCGCTCAGAACCTGGCGAACGTGGGACGCCGCCGGGTGGGTTCCGCGACCAGTGCGGATTGGTCGGTCGACGCTCTGGCGTGCCGCCGAACTCGAGTCCTGGGTCATTGCAGGTTGCCCAAGACGGGAAGAATGGGAGGCGCGGCAATGAGCGCCAACCAAACCAATGGTCGAGCAATCGGAACCGAATTGGCCTCTCGTTTGGGGCTGCAGACAGACCGGCGCGAGGGCCACGACCTTGTGGGGCCGTGCGTCGCCTGTCAATCCAGCGACGCCTTCCGGATTCACCAACAAAGCGGTGTTGCGCAGTGCTATTCGTGCGGCGGCAAGTGGTCACCGTTTCAGTTGGCAGAGGTCGTGTTAAAAGATCGCGATCCGGCCCGCGCACTGATGGTTGAGTTCGGAGTGCTTCCGCCTTTGCCTGGGACAAACGGTCAGGCCAAACAGTCCCCCATCTACCCGTTGCTGGCGATCGCGCAGCAGAAAGGCATCACGGTCGATTCGTTGAAGTCGTACGGTGCCGAGGTTACGTCGCCGACGGTGATCAGCCTGCCCGTTTACGGTCCGGACGGCAAGCCATGCAGCTCATTCACGATGTCCACGAAAGGCGGCAAGGGGCTATTCGCAAAGGGAAAGCCGGCGGGGCTGTTCTTT
>SHUZ01000049.1 GCA_009694415.1 Acidimicrobiia bacterium | reverse complement strand
ACCGGGTGACATCATCCTCATGCACTTCCGCCTCGATCTCGCAGGGAACTTGGAACTCATGATCGCCAAGGCCCGCGCTGAAGGGTTCCGATTCGGTCGCCTAATCGACTACATCGGTGGAGACGACGATAAAACAATTTGACAAACTTGTTTAGATAGACTAATTAGTTAGTCTAAACAATGACTCCGTTCACCACTTCCGCCGAACTAGACCTCGCATCCCGTATTCGGCTCGTTGTAACGCGACTGGCCAGGCGGCTGCGCCAGCAAGCAGACCTGGCGGGCGTATCACCGACTCAGATCGCTGCTCTTTCCACGATCGAGCGCTCTGGACCGATGACTCTTGGCGCGCTTGCAAAGGTCGAGCAGGTAGCACCTCCCACGATTACCGCCGCTGTAGATCGCCTCAAGGACCAGGGACTCGTGAAGCGCCAAGTCGATGCAATCGACCGACGCGTTGTGCGAGTCGAGGTCACAGTCGCTGGCCGCAAACTCCTCGACAAAAGTCGCTCACGCAAGAATGCGTACCTTGAACGACGTCTACGCGACCTTTCTAGCGCCGACCGTGCAACGCTTGAGCGCGCCGCTCAAATTCTCGAAGGCGTCATCGAATGACACGTATTCGGCGCGCAAGCCGCCAGACTTTTCGCTCTCTCTCTACCCGCAACTTCCGCCTATACCTAGCCGGGCAGATCATTTCCGCCAGTGGAAGTTGGATGCAACAGATCGCACAGATTTGGCTCGTTCTCTCGATGACCGGAAGCGGAATCGCTATAGGGACGGTAACGGCATTGCAGTTCTTGCCCGTGTTATTAGGCGGTGCATGGGCAGGATTGATCGTCGACCGCGTCGACAAACGCAAGTTGCTAATAGCGACGTCTGTTATCTCGATGCTCTTGGCTGCTTCTCTAGGAACACTCGTCGCGTTAGACCTCGCTGAACTTTGGATGATCTACATATTCGCGCCGCTTTTCGGATGCCTTACGGCGTTAGACAGCCCGGCACGAAGATCGTTCGTCACAGAACTCGTGCCCGAAGAACATGCTGCCAACGCCGTAAGCCTCAATAGTTCTGCATTCACCGCCGCGCGCATCGTCGGACCGGCCGCAGCCGGTCTGGTAATCGCTACGACCGGAATCGCCTGGTGTTTTTTCATTAATGCAGTTTCATTTCTCGCATTGATTGCCGCACTGTTATTGATGCATCTAACCGCTATCCATCGTTCGATGCCAGTAGTCAGAGCAAAGGGTCAGATTCGAGAAGGGTTCGCGTACGTGTGGTCGATGCCGGCCCTACGTACGACACTTCTGATGACAGCATTCATCGGCACCTTGAGTTTCAACTTCCAGATAACTCTCTCGTTGATCGCAAAAAAGACATTCGGCGGTGACGCTGGAACATTCGGGTCGATGTATGCACTAATGAGTGTTGGAGCATTGATCGGATCTCTCGTTGTGGCACATAGAGAACAAGCCAACACTCGCTTCGTTGTCAGGTCCGCTTTGATCTTCGGTCTTCTGATGCTTTTTGCAGCTTTCGCGCCGTCGCTTCCGGTGTTGATGGTCGTTCTCTTGCCAGTGGGAGCGACGAGCGTCGCGTTCCTCTCTTCTGCTGGCGCGCTTTTGCAATCGCGTTCGTCGCCCGAGTTTCGAGGTCGGGTCGCGGCCCTGTTCGCCGTCGCATTCATTGGAAGCACACCAATTGGTGGCCCGATTGTCGGTGCGGTTTCTCAACTGATTGGCCCGCGCGCAGGGCTACTCCTCGGCGCGCTGACCGCGCTCGTCACCGGTGCACTCGCGTTGCGCGCGCTAAACGGTCGAGCCGCCGACCGTCGGAGAACTAGTCAATTTCAGGATCCGGCGCTAGCAACCTAATCGTCGGCTCAACCCTGGCAGGGGCTACCAAAGCAGTAGTCGATGAACGAGCCTGTCGTACTTAGAAACTGATCGACCTGAGACAAAACACGTGGTTCGCCGAATCCAATACCGTGAGGATCTGTCCCAGCGCGATTAGGAGTGTTCGTAATTGGCGCAGCATCGGTTCCCCAGTCCCAAACGACTAAGACGCTTCCTGTGAATGGTAAGCCGGTACTCGTGAGCGCTGGTATACCCCAAAACGGAACGCCATCGCGGCTGCGTCCGTCGGCAAGAGCGGGGCTCCACACGCGCATGCCAGGAGCTGTTCGGGCCATAGTTTCGGTCGCAACGTTTGTGACCTGGTGATCACCAAATGCCTCTATCAACATCACTTTGTGCGATGGTGTTCCCGGGAGCGGATCATTAGTGAGATGGTGCGCGTAGCCATTAGCTTCCCCACGGTCCCACAACATCTGGACCATCTGCTGACTGAGGACCTGATCAACATCGTCGGGATAAGCAGCACGTGACAGCGCGCCGAAGCTATCCCAATGCACACTGCGGGTGAGTAGCACTGAAAAGTTCATAGCTGGAACGCCAAGAGCTGCCCGCGTCCACTCGGTCGAAAGAGCCGTTGCGGCGCCACCAAGGATGCCGCCCTGGCTATTGCCGTTGAAGAAGACCGATCCCGTCGCGATTGTGGGCAATGATGCCGATCCTGCTCTAAAGGCAGGGTCCCTCGAGAACCCGGCCGGGTCCTTCATCAGTCGAGCGAGGAACATCTGGTTGAGGAAGCTCTGTTGCAGCCGATCGGCGAGGGTCGGAAATCCAGACATGTCGCTAAGGATTCCGGCGATGTTTCCGAGATCCTCGGTAGACATTCCGATCCAACTTGTAGCGCACATAACTGCACGAAACTGGTTCGCCTGGAAACCAAGTGAATTGACTTCATCTTTGCTTCCAAGCAATCCGTGGCCATAGGCAATCGCGCGTCCCGGTGAAATGGGGTCGTCCCCATCTCTTGTGACCGACCGCGGAATGTTGCAAACGAACTGAGCGGAGAAGTCGCCATTGCGCGCGGGCAACGCGTCGGGACCTGAACCTGGTGAGTAATTGAATCGAGAACCCGGCGCGCCAGTTCCAGTCAGATAATTCGGCACCAAAAAAGTACCCGAGATCCGACGCCACACATTCGCGTCGACATTGTCTTGCACCGCGCTGATGTTGAAGGTCGGGGCGTGGCCCCCGAGCGAATCAAATCCTTCATCGCGAATGTGCAGCGAACGCTCGCTCAGACTTCGCTCTGAGATAACGGTGAAGTCCCACGCCAAAAAGAGTTCCTTGCGATCGACACCGGCATCGCCCAAGCGTCCAATGATGCGGTCCATGGCAGTCCTGCGGTTTTCGATCTCGGGAAGGAACGTAGGTATTAAGTCTCGATAAACACGGAATGCTCTGCTCGGCTCAATCGTTGTGCCATCAGACCGCTTGAGATTTCGCAAGCCGACAATCATCCGATGGCCTTCGGGATAGTTGCGTGCCGGACGAATGATCAGCGTTCGCTTCTCATCGCTTCCTGCGTTCGAGTCAAGTTCCGCCCAAAAAGGATGACGCTCACCCGTTGTGGCATCGAGCAAAACAATTGCCTGTTTATAATCCAACGAACTGCCCAAGGCGGTAATCGGTGCGGCTCTGGTGACGTTCAAGTCGAGACCAGGTATCAATGTCACGACCGCTGCGCCCACGGAGAAACCGTCATTGCGATTCATCTCGGTCGCATCGATATGCACTCCGCTTATGTTCTGCGGCATCGCCTCAGGGTGGAACGCGACACGGCGACCCGTGGCGGTTGCTGAATCTTCAACCGTTAGGTAATCGCTCGGGAAGGGCAGCTGGCACCGACTCTGACCGAGGATCTCGCAACGGTCCGCCATCGAGACATCTATTTCCGGCTCGTAGGAGAACACGACATCGCGCATGATGGGCATGCCGCCTACAAGCGCCTTGACAATTACCCGGGTGATTCCGGGTTCTATCAACATTGGATCAAGCAGTCCGACCACCTCAGAGTGAGAGAGCGTCGTCATGGCATCGGTGATGTCTATTGCATCGCCCCAGCGATCACCCGAATCGATACTTACTGCCACAGATCCCTCGTCGACGCCTTTTAGGTCGGCACGAATTTCGACGGACTCGATCTCAGCCGGTGTCAGTTGCACACGGTTCTTCGGCGTCACAATGACGACGGAATCCGTAGCCACTCCGGGGTTCGCATTGTGAACAACTACGAAACCACATCCCGACGCGACGAGTGCGACTACGCCTGCCACTACTAGCCGTTTACAACCGGACCTCATGTTCCCCCGTTTTTTGGTTCCCATTAACGCGCCGCTAAAAAGGGAGCCGCGACCATGGAATCGTACTAGGGGACCGGACGCTGTTTTCCCGCGGGCGCTTAATCAACGTTGGTCGATGGCCACCTTTATAGCCCCGGTTTCACCCTGCGTCGCGATCGTCATGAACGCGGCCCTCCATTCGTCCAGGCGGAACGTATGCGTGAGCATCCCCGTCAGGTCGATCCGCCCCGACTCGAGCAGGTCTAGATAGTGCTGAATCCCGTGCTTGCGCTCGCCTTCCACATCTTCGAACCCAAAAGCATTGGAACCGGTGAATGTGATCTCCTTGAAATACACGGGGGTGTCTTCCCATCGCGCGGGGCCATCCATACCGAGCTTCACGAGCGTGCCGCGTGCACGAAGAACGCGCGCTCCAACTTCGAGAGTCTCCGCCATTCCCACTGTGTCGTACACCACATCGACGCCGCCCGGGAAGGCCATCGGTAGTCCATCGGCCGGTAGCAAAACTCCACCCGACCATTCGGCGATCGTTGCAATTAGTTCGTCACGCGGCTCCGGCGCGACTGTCCGTGCCCCCAACTTCTCTGCGAGCGCGCGTTGCGCGTCAAAGCGAGCAACGGCCATCACCTCGACGTCGGGGAACAACGCCTTAAGGATTGCAAGGGCACATGTGCCGAGCGCGCCAGCGCCATACACAACAACTTTGCTACCCGGTTGTGGCGGGTTACGCGTGATTCCATGTAATGAGACTGCGAAAGGGTCCGCGAGAACCGCTTGTTCATCGGAGATCGAATCGGGCACCTTGAAAAGCATCGAGTCGTGCACCGACATGAGTTCGCCAAATCCACCAGGGACATCGGAACAGAGTCCGACATGGATTGCTGGAGCGACGGGGCCTACCGCGAACGACCAGCACTGGCTCAAGTCTCCTGCTGCGCACGCACGACAAACGGGTTCTACGCCCCTCGGCCCACATGACAGCCACGGATTGAGAACCACGCGGTCGCCGACTCGTAGTCCCTCGGCTTCTGGACCCAACGCAACGACATCTGCGACAACCTCATGCCCCATTACATGTGGGAACGAGATCAAGCCCTTCATCGGATTATCCGAGAACGATCCAGCCCTGTCGGGCGAATGAACGCTCGCGTAGTCGAGGAAAACCATCTTCGCTTCAGAACCGCAGATGCCGGTGAGCCGCGGCTTTATAACGACCCAGTCAGGAAAGAGATATCCAGGATCAGGCAACTCTTTTAGGCGCATTGGGACCACGGCAAGCATGTCGAGCAGGGGATTACCCGTAGGCCCGACTACCCCGGTATCCGGATCTGGTGAAGTGCCGTAAAGCAGTGATCGCATGGCCGTGCACTCTATGACACCGGCGATGGGTCGCCGCGCGGGTAATGCTTGCGAAATGCCGAGCCGCAACCATGGAGAACTCCATCGCAATAACCGCATCGGCTGGCTACGCGCAGCAATACTGGGTGCTCAGGATGGAGTTGTTTCAACTTCAGCGTTGATCATCACGGTGGCAGCTGCGAACTCAAGTCGCACTGCGATTCTTGTCGCCGGGATCGCGGCACTCGTTGCTGGCGCAATGTCAATGGCTACAGGCGAATACAACTCCGTCAGCGCACAACGCGATACCGAACTTGCCGATATTTCGCGTGAACGCCATGAACTCGCCACCGCCCCAGAACACGAACTGGCAGAACTTACAGATATATATGTAAAACGCGGTCTTGATCATGCGCTGGCAGCCGAAGTTGCCGAACAGTTGACGCGTTCGGATTCGCTTGGCGCCCACCTGCGTGACGAACTCGGACTTCACGAACATGCGCGGTCGCGACCGACACAAGCAGCGGTGGTTTCCGCGGTTTCATTTTCGATCGGATCCGGACTATCGCTGTGTGCGGCAGCGATCGCGCCTGACGGCGCTCGAATAGCCGTGGTCGGCATCGTGACCCTCGCCCTGCTCGCATGTATTGGTGCACTCGGTGCGCGTCTCGGAGGAGCGAGCGCAGGTCGGGCCACTGCGCGCCTTGTTGTGTTCGGCGGAGTGGCAATGGCGTTAGCCGCTTTGGTTGGTGAAGTAGTCGGCACCGCGGTGTGACCGATCGACGTGTGCCACTTGATGCCGCGTGACTGCAGTCACATGCGAGGCGTTGCCTTAATCCAGACCCACAACCGAAACGTAGGCTTGACCACGCATCGTGGATCCCCAACCACCAAGGTGCAGTCGGAGAACAAGTGACTCTCGGACGCATCGCGTCATGGTGTTACCGGCGCCGTTGGCGCGTGCTTTGCCTTTGGTTCTTGGCACTGATCGCCGTGGTAACTCTCGGGCGCAGTTTTGGCGGGGCGAACGTGACCGCGTTCCAACTTCCCGACGTGGAATCGCGACGAGCATACGAAATGCTCCAGGAGCGGTTCCCGGAACGGTCGGGCGACACGGGAGAAATCGCGTTCATAGCGGACGACGGCGTAAGCGATCCCGCTGTCAAGGCGCACATGGAAGTGCTCTTCGATCAAGTAGCGAAACTGCCCCACGTGACAGGCGTGATCAGCCCGTATGTAATGCCACCAGGTCTCGGAATCTCACCCGATGGAACAACAGGCGTAGCGAGAGTCCAATTCGACACCCGCGCGTTCGATGTACCACGAGCAACGGCAGTGCAGTGGCTCCGAGCCATACGCGCAGCGAATGAGCCGGGGATACAGATCGAGGCGGGTGGACACGTCGCAGAAGCTGCGGCTGAACGCGAGATGCCGTCGAGTGAAATTATCGGATTACTCGCAGCGATCGTGATTCTTCTCGTTGCTTTCGGATCGGTCATTGCGATGGGACTTCCGATCGCGACTGCACTCCTAGGACTGGGCGTCGGCGTTGGGGGGCTCACATTGCTTTCAGCCGTCGTCGACGTTCCCGAGTTCGCACCACAGATGGCAGCGATGATCGGGCTCGGAGTGGGTATCGATTACGCGCTGTTCATTGTTACGCGCTACCGCGCAGAACTCCATCTAGGGCGAGAACCCGAAGACGCGACTCGGATCGCTCTAGAGACTTCGGGGCGAGCTGTTCTCTTTGCCGGTTGCGTTGTAATCATCTCACTACTTGGGATGTTCCTCATAAACCTCTCCTTCGTACGCGGCCTCGCGATGGGTGCATCACTGGCGGTAGCAACCGTGATGTTGGCGTCAATCACTTTGCTGCCAGCGTTGCTCGGATTCACAGGACGATCAATAGACAAAGTCAGAGTGCCTGGCCTGCATCGAGACGAATCGCAATCGCGCTCCTCGATGTGGTTCCGCTGGAGTAGACAAGTTCAACGACACCCTGCGGTGTACGCGATGCTCGGAACGGTGATGATGGTCACACTCGCCATCCCCGCGCTCTCTCTACGTCTCGGAATGAGTGACGCAGGTAACCACCGACCCGAAACGACGACCCGCAAGGCATACGACCTCGTGGCCGATGCATTCGGTCCAGGCTTCAACGGTCCATTGCTATTGGCAGTGGTTATCCCGCGCGATGATGCTGACTACTCCGCGCAACTCGAAGTTCTACGCGAAGCGGTCGCTGGAACCGCAGGAATTAAGAACGTGCTTCCAGCACAGGTGAACAAAAACTCCACTGCCGCCGTTATTGCGGTCCTACCTACATCCGCACCGCAAGCGGAAGCGACGACCGCTCTCATCGACGAACTGCGAGACGACGTAATCCCAGAAGCGATTCAAGGAACCGACCTCGTCGTGATGGTCAGCGGAAGTACGGCGACCGGCAACGATATGAGCGCCTATCTCGCTAGTCGTCTGCCTGTGTTCATCGGGACTGTCCTGGTTCTATCTTTCCTGTTGCTCATGATTGTGTTCCGATCAATTGTTGTAGCACTGAAGGCGGCGGTCATGAACGTGCTTTCGATCGCCGCGGCTTACGGAGTGGTAGTCGCCGTTTTCCAATGGGGTTGGATGTCCAATGTTCTCGGTGTCAAAACAACAGGACCGGTGGAACCCTTCATACCGATGATGTTGTTCGCAATCTTGTTCGGCCTATCAATGGATTATGAGGTATTCCTACTGTCGCGTGTGCGCGAGGAATACCTACGAACACACGACAACGCACTCGCCGTGGCCGACGGTCTCGCAGCTACAGCGCGGGTCATCACGGCAGCAGCCGCTGTCATGATCGCCGTGTTCGGCGCATTCGTGCTCGGCGACGAACGCATACTCAAAGTATTCGGCCTAGGACTCGCTAGTGCGATATTCATCGACGCGACTCTTGTGCGAATGCTCTTGGTCCCCGCGACGATGGAACTTCTCGGAGATGCCAACTGGTGGCTACCGAAGTGGATGGATCGCATACTTCCTCACATGGAGGTCGAGGCAACGCCTTTGGCTGACAATGTCGATCCAATAGAAGTTCCCAACTAGATACACCGTCTCAGCGCCCGCGAGAGATCGCCGTTGTTATAGACCTCTATCGCTTCGAGACCGAGCCAACCTGCCATGAGCTGAAGTTCTTCGGCAAGCGGTCCCGCAATAGCTTTTGGTTCTTTGCCGTGTTCGACGAATGCCCCGCGCACGCGCAATGTCGATAATGCGCGGTCTGCTTTCAAATCAACCCGAGCGACCAGTTCATCGCCCAACAAAAATGGAAGCACGTAGTAACCGAAAACGCGCTTCTCGGCCGGCGTATAGATCTCGATTCGATAATGAAAGTTGAAAACTCGTTCAGTCCGGGCACGCTCCCACACCAATGAGTCGAATGGTGACAACAACGCCCTGGCGTTCACGCGTCGCGGCATAGTGGCTTCTGGATGCAAGAAGCCAGGTTCCCTCCATCCTTCAACTTGAGCATTCAGTAACGTGCCTTCTTCGACGAGTTCCTGGAGCAACTGGCGAGCTACGCCAAGTTTGATTCGGTAGTAGTCGGCTAGATCATTCGCCGTGCCCAACCCGCATGAACGCGCGCTAATTGTGAGCAGCGACTTGACCGCTTCATCGTGATCGGGCACAGCTGCGTCTAACGATGCTTTGGGTAGAACGCGTTCGGTGAGATCGTAAACACGCTCGAAGTTTGGACGACGGCGAGCGGAAACACGACCGGCCCAAAAAAGAAATTCAAGCGCCCGCTTGCCATGTCTCCAGCCCCACCAAGGACCAGACTTTTCACCGGGATCGACAAGTTCGCCTGCCGATATCGGCCCGCGGTCGCGCACCTCGTTATAGACGGCCTCTACGTAGTCGGGGCGGTCGCGCGTCAGTTCGACCAAACCGCTCCACGCGCGTTCGCGAGCAATGTCCATACGCCATTTGAAAAGCGGAAACATCTCCACCGGGAGGAGCGATGCAGCGTGCCCCCAGTACTCGAAAATCTCGTTCGAATCGGCGAGGGTCGGCAGAAGATCGCGTCGATGGGGACCAAGGCGAGCAAACAGCGGGAGTTCTTGGGAACGAGCCAGAACGGTTACGGAGTCGATCTGAATTACTCCGAGCCGGTGAATCAGACGCCGAACATGCCGACGATCTACCCGCCCAGTTGGGCGCGGCTCAGCGAAGCCCTGTGCGGCTAGGGAGATCCGGCGCGCGGCTTCAGCGCTCACCTTCACGTGCGTACTGGACATAGATGTTGCCTACCACGTTCGCTCCGGATGCACTTGAAACTTCCAGTTGCACCAGAATGCATATTCATGCGGACACGTGATGAAATTCTCAACGAATACGACCTGACTGACCGAGTAGCGATTGTGACCGGTGGCAGTCGCGGCATCGGGCTGGCCATCGCACAAACCTTCGCCGCAATGGGAGCATCGGTAGGAATCTCTAGTCGCAAGGCCGATGCCTGCGCGGAGGCCGCCGCGGAGATTGAAGCCACGGGAGGGAACGCTTTCGGTTTCGCTGCACATGCAGGGCGCGTCAACGAACTCAGCGATCTCGTTGACGCGACTGTCGAGCGTTTTGGGCGCATCGACATCATTGTTAACAACGCTGCCAACGCCTTGGCCATGCCTATTGGATCAATAACAGCCGAAGCATGGGAATCGAGTTACGGCGTAAACCTCCGCGGTCCACTCTTTTTGGTGCAACACGCGTTGCCGTACCTACAACAAAGTCCATGCGCGACGATTGTCAATGTCATCAGCGCGGGAGCGTTTACACATGGTACGTATCTCGCGATGTATTGCTCTGCAAAGGCCGCTCTCATGCAGCTGACCCGCGCAATGGCGGCGGAGTTCGCCCCCATGGGAATACGTGCGAACGCTCTTGCTCCCGGGACAACAGACACCGACATGGTCCGCAACAACACGCCGGAGATGCAACAGGCTATGACGAATGCAGGACTGATCAAGAGAATGGCTACGCGTGAGGAGCTCGCCGATGCCGCGCTTTATCTCGCGAGTGACGCGTCAAGTTTTATGACTGGTCAAGTACTCGTCGTCGACGGCGGTATGACGACGCACTGATGCGTGACCACAGATAAGTTCAGTCGGACTTGGCCTTGCCCTTGGCCTTCTGTGCCTGTTTCCACGCGCGCACGCGTTGCAATGCTTCGGGAGAACTGACATCTGCCACTGAGCGCGGCTTCGAGTCTCCGAAAGGTTTCGCGACCGCTTCCCAACCCGACGGTGCCCTGCCAAAGCGCTTACCCAGTACAGCCATCATTATCCGCGCCTTCTCGTCGCCGAAACCGGGCAGCGCGCGCAACCGATCCAACAGAACCTGTGGGTCTCGAACGCGCCGCCAAATCTTCGCCGCGTCACCGTCATACTCTGCGACTAGATGTTGGCAAAGCGCTTGCGTGCGTTGCGCCATCGATCCCGGATACCGATGCAGCGCTGGTTTCTCACGAAATACAGCGTCGAGCGCGTCTGGATCCATAGCCGCGATCGCGGACGCGTCGAGCATCCCGAGCCGTGCTCGAAGGGTCGAAGGACCCCGAAAAGCCCAAGACATCGGCACCTGTTGGTCCAAGAGCATGCCGACAAGGAGAGCCAACGGATCTTCGACCAGCAGTCGGTCTGCCTCGGGATCTCCGGTGATCGGAAATACATTCACGGCCAAGGTCGCAGCCTACGTCGTCTACAAACCGGTAGGAGTACCGAGTTCGAGCGTTTCGCGAATCTGATCGGCTGGAGCAGGCCGTCCGAGCGCGTAACCCTGTCCAATTTCACACCCCATCGCGAGGAGGGCTTCCACTTGGGCCTCTTGCTCGACTCCTTCGGCAATCGACGTCATGTCCATCGCGCGAGCTAAACCAACAACCGCTCGCACGATGCTTGTGTCGCTGAGTTCGCGCCCAAGCCCGCGAACGAAGATCCGGTCAATCTTCAGCACATCGACCGGGAAACGGCGCAAGTGAGTCAGCGACGAGTAGCCGGTGCCGAAGTCATCGACCGCCAACTTTACCCCGACTTCTCTCAAACTCGATAGGCACGCGAGAGGCGAGCGGCTCGCTCCGCGCGCGCCTCGTTCGAGCACATCGTGCTCGGTGATTTCAAGGCACAATCGGTCTGGAGTTATCCCAGCAGCGTCCACAGCATCGCGAACCACTGACCCGAAGACCGGATCCGCTAACTGTGCGGCCGACATATTCACGGCCATGCTGAGCGGCTCCGCAGTTAGCCCTTCCCAATCGCGAAGTTGGATGCAGGCAGTGCGCAACAC
The DNA here is from genome assembly GCA_009694415.1 of Acidimicrobiia bacterium. Classification (GTDB taxonomy): domain Bacteria; phylum Actinomycetota; class Acidimicrobiia; order IMCC26256; family JAENVU01; genus SHUZ01. The sequence goes on along the minus strand of SHUZ01000049.1, from coordinate 903 downwards.
GTGCTCACCGAGCGCGATATCTAGACCTGACTCCTCCGCAACTCCGATGAAGTCTCCGGGAAGCAACAATCCACGTTCCGGATGTTCCCACCGGACGAGCGCTTCGAGACCGACTATCACTCGCGACTTCAGATTGACCAGTGGCTGGTAAAAAACCACGAGTTGGTCTTCGCGCAAGGCCACCGCGAGAGCTTCAACCATCGCGCGGCGTTCGCTGACTGGAATCGAACTGCGACGAAGGTCACCTCGCCGTTCGGCCTTGACTAGGTACATCGCTCCATCAGCATCGGCGAGTAACGACTCTGCCGTAGACGCGTGGTCCGAGCGCGCGAATCCGACACTCGCGTACACCTGTACCGGCCCACCAATCATCTCGACCGGTTCACTCACTGCGTTCTCTACGCGTTGAGCGATAGCTTGAGCGGCCGCCAAGCTCGCGACGCTTTGAGCAACCAGTACGAACTCATCTCCACCGAGTCGGGCGATGGTGTCGCCCTCGCGCGCCAAGCGCCGCAACTTGACAGCGATCTCGACTAGCAACAGATCACCAGCGTCGTGCCCGAGGAGATCGTTGACTGGCTTGAACCTGTCGAGGTCGACGAAGAACACCGTGACCGGACCCAACTCGCGCGCGCGGCTTAGTGCTTGCTCAATGCGCTCAAGCAACAAATTTCGATTTGCCAAACGCGTTAGAGGATCGTGTGTAGCAAGAAACTCGAGGGAGTCTTGCGCCTCTCGCAACGGAGTGATGTCGTGCGCTGTAACTACTAGGCCACCCACAACAGGATCATCGATAAGGTTGACGATGCTGAACTCCAAGGGAACCATTCGAACGCCGTCTTTATGCTCCATCACGGCATCGAAACTTGTAATCCCTGGCGTAACCGTTGCATCCTCGATCGC
>SHUZ01000048.1 GCA_009694415.1 Acidimicrobiia bacterium | reverse complement strand
ACCTCGACGTACCCGCCGGGGTAGCTCAGTTGGCAGAGCAGCGGTCTTGTAAACCGCAGGTCGTCGGTTCGATCCCGACCTCCGGCTCCACTAGTCCTGTTGTAACGAGCGGCTCAAGTAGCCAATCCATGGATGAATCGAGCGCGTTAGCCTCACCGGCCGTTCCTGTTCTTCCGCCACCTCCTGCCGCATATGGACAGGCGAAACAAGGAGTAAACGGTTTCGCGATCGCTTCATTGGTGCTCTCGGTGTGTCTATATGGAGTCGGATCGATTCTCGGCGCAGTAATTATTTTGATTGTGTTAATCAGCAGTGGGAACGATTCGGGTCCTTCGTATTGACGATGTGACCGATCTGCTCAACAACGTTTGCCAGTTCCCTCGATATGGGGCGATTGTGTATGCGGTTGAACACCTCCGACAGGGCGTTGTAGTACCAAAGTTGGGCGGATTCTCCTGCATTGAACTTTTGCCACATGTCGGGTCCGTATTCGCGAAGGTCGGAGAGAATCGCACGTGCATTGTGCAACTTGTCGGCGACCGAGACACGCAATGCAGCGTCGCCACTAACTAATTCGTTGAGGTGGTTGACGTAGGAGGTTTTGCGCTCCTGCCACGTCTCCTCGTCGCGCGCATCCTTTGCAGGGTCGCCACCGTCCGAACACGCTACGACGATGTCGAAGACACGTGACCCGATGTCAGGACCGAGTTTTGCCTCGAAGTCGCCTCGCACGACCATGCAATCTTCGACCGCATCGTGGAGCAGCGCGGCGATAGCTTCTTCTTCCGTTCCATCGTCTTCGAGAACGAGTGACGCGACCCCGAGCAGGTGAGACACGTAGGGGATTTTCGTTCCCTTGCGTACTTGGTCTTTATGGAGTTCGATTGCCCACGAAAGTGCTCGTTCGAACTCGTTAGTGAGCCGAGTAGGGACCTGGCTGGCTTCCGGCATGCGGCCAAGGTAGTGCTTTAGGCGATCCCCACCCCGATATGACACCCGTTGGGCCCGTGCAGCCGGTATGGTCACGTTGTTGACTACCTGATCGTCGGTGGAACGCTATGACAGAACCGAGTAATCCGGCGCCACGTCAAGGGCGTAGCGCACAGTCCAGCGGCGGCCCTTCATCGATGTCTGCTGGTCGTGGGGCGATTCTTATTGGCGTCGCCGTCATCATCGGGATCGTGCTGTTGCAGTTGATAGACGACGGTACGACCGGCCCTATCGGAGATGGCAAAAAGAGCACAGAGACCACGGTTACTACTTCCTCGGGCAAGACGACCACAACCACTTCCGCTGTTCCGGTTAAGACACCTGCTCAGGTTCCCGTACTCGTGCTCAATGGGTCCAGCGCGAAAGGCGCAGCAACTTCGATGACGAACACCATCAAAGCCAAGGGTTACCCAACTCTCACGCCTGCAGACGCGCCAGCGCGCACCGGGTCTGTTGTGTACTTCAAGCCAGGAGTTGACCGCGAGTGCACCACCCTCGCGACATCCGTTGGTGGGAACCCTCAGGTCGCTCCGATTCCCACCCCTGCTCCTACCGGAAGCGAAAACGCAAGCTGCGTCGTCATCCTCGGCGCTTAGCCGCGGTTTCGCTCCCTGGTGTTTCAAAAAGCTCTACAACCGCTCGTCATGGACCCTCAACGGTCTGCGGTACTTGTCGATTTCGATGGTTCAATCGCTGCGATCGTTGATGACCCAACCGCTGCTCGCGTACTACCAGTCGCGCGCGATGCGCTCGCCGCGTTGGTCGGGAAGGTCGCTGTAGTTGGAGTGATCAGTGGACGCCCGATCGAGTACCTCGTAGATGCACTTGACTGCGACGGACTTCAGTTAGTGGGGCAGTACGGTCTTGAACGGTTGGTCGATGGCGTAATCATTGAAGACCCGCGATCGCTTCTATCGCTTGATGTTGTCGCTGCCGTCGCTGAAGAGGCCGAAAAACAGTTTCCTGATTTGTATGTAGAGCGAAAAGGGCGTCTGGCGGTCACGTTGCACTGGAGGCGCAGTCCCATTCGGGCGCGCGAAGCGACTGAGTGGGCAACCGCACAAGGCCAAAGACTCGGGTTGGCTCTCTACCCGACGCGCATGGCTATCGAACTTCGTCCATCTATTCCTATGGACAAAGGCACTGCCGTAGAGGAGTTATGCGCCGGACTAAGCACAGCATTGTTCGCTGGCGACGACTATGGCGACCTCACCGCGTTCGATGCTCTTGATCGACTAGCGGACGTGCATTCTTTGAGCAACGCAATTCGCATCGCAGTGCGATCCGATGAAGAACCGGCGGAACTGGTTGCGCGGTCCGACATTCAGGTTGATGGCCCATCAGGTTTGGCTGATTTGCTAGTGACTCTCGCGCACGCGCTTTAGTTGCGCGCGTGCCGGATTTGCGTTTCAAGCCAAAGTGAAGGTGGGCTAGACGCAGCTCGATCCCGAAGTATCGCCGCTCTAGACGCGCGTTCTGCCGGTTCCATTTCAAGGGCTTCATGGAGCACCGCCGCAGTCTGCACGATGTCGTAGGGATTTACGGCAAGACAACCCTGTTCCAGGATGTCAAACGCGCCCGCATCGCGCGAGAGGCAAACAACCCCGTCGCGATCGTTCACCAGTGGACCCTCCATAGCGACCAGATTCAAACCGTCACGCACAGGATTGACAAGCAATACGTCGCTACGAGCCAAGCCGGCGATAGAACGCGCGTAGTCATCTCGCGTGTCCAACAAGACCGGCTGCCAATCGTCGCGCGCCCAACGGTCATTCACCCGCGCAGCGGCTTGCTCTACTTCATCGCGGTATGCCTGGTACGCGGGAATGGAATCGCGTGAAGGGTTGAGCAACGCAGCAAAGACGACGCGTTCGCGCAATTCTGGGTGTTCTTCGAGCAGCAGGTCGTAGGCATAGAAGCCACGAACGATGTTCTTGGACGGCTCCACGCGGTCGCTGCGAACGACGAGCGCCCTGTCGCCGACACGCTCCTCTAAAGAGTGGATAGCGGCCTGAACTTCTGGCATTGCGAGTTCGCTCTCCAACATCTTTGGATCCGGCCCGAATGATGCTGCGTAGTTGTTTCCAACTGCAGCATGCGCTCCGAGAACTGTTTGCGAAGACGCGCGAAACGCATCGGCCCAGCGTTGGGCATGGAATCCACTTGGGCAGGTTGCCAAAGAAGAACAAACAGCGTGCGCTGCATAGTCGGGAAGAACGCGGATCGAGTTGGGTCCGCAGAATGGCGTATGCGTGAAATGACTGACGTGCAGATCCGGCCTCGCCTTCTTCAGCATTCCCGCAACAAGCATCAGGTGAAGGTCTTGGATCAACACGACGTCGCCGCCCGCAGCAGTTTCCGCGACAGCGTCGGCAAAGGCTTTGTTCACTTCGACGTATGACTGCCACGCGTCACGCCAATGCCTATCGAAACGCGGGAAGCGTGAGAGGTCGAATAGACCGTGGAAGAGGAACCAAAAGGTCGAGTTTGAGATTGTGTCGTAGTGGGCGCGGTGAGCATCGGGGTCCAACGAGAGCAGGCGAAGATTGAACTCGTCTGCATGGCTTTCACCCGCGGCCACTGCCGTTCTGTCGTCTTCCGAGATAGCGGCAGCGATCCAATGAGCATCTTCGCGTCGCGCAAGCAACGGCGCGAGGGCGCTAACTACGCCGCCAGAGCCGCGCCGCTGTTCAAAACTTCCGTCTGCTTGTTCGCGGAAACTGATTGGCCCGCGGTGTGAAACAACGATCATGGGTTAGCTCGCAAGGGACCGAATAGGCCGAGCCAATCAACAAGTTCGCGCGTCGAAAGAAAATTCTTGCGCACGTGCTCCTTGCCGGAAGCTCCCATCTTGTCTGCTCGCTCCGGATCGGCGAGTAGTTCAATTGTGCGCTGAGCACATTCCTCGATCGTGTCGACCAAGTACCCGTTATCGCCGTCGCGGATTTGCAGGACGATCCCACCCGTGCGCCCACCGATAACTGGACGCCCCTTCCAGAGCCCTTCACTAACAGTGAGGCCGAAACCTTCGCGAATCGATTTCTGTACAACGACATCCGCAGCGCGTTGGAACGCGTTGATCTGTACATTGCCGACCTGTTGAATGTTGGAGAGGAGGTGGATGTCGCGGTCGTGTCCCCGTGCCTTTTCGACCTGCTCCCAAACTTGGAAACCCTCCGGATCATCGGTAGCCATCGATCCCGCTAGGACCAGTTGGGCGTCGGGCATCTGTTCCCGCACAATTCGGAATGCATCTATTACGCCAACCGGGTCTTTCCACGGGTCATAACGACTCACCTGACACATGATCGGCCTAGTCGTATCGATTCCGTACTGCTTACAAATTTCCGTCACGAACGCATCGGGAAATTCCAAGTTCTTCACGGATAGTGGATCGATGCACGGCGGCGCGATCGTGACGCGCTCCATTCCGAGAGATGCGGGAACGAACTCGGGCATTGTGAATACCGATGCGTCGTAACGCCGCACATGGGGTAGTAAGAAATCCCAAACCTCTTCGTTTGCAGCGGTTAGATCGATGTGGCAACGCCAGATCCACTTCGTCGTGTTGCTGGTCAGTCCCGAGTTACCGGCGAGGCTAAGGATCGCCGCGGGCTGGGGGTCGTGAGCGACGATGTAGTCCCACTCGCCTTCAAGGAGCAACGCGTTATCAAGCACCTTCTCCAAATAGATGCGCGCCATGTCCGCAGTCCATTTCACGTCTGCACCTTGAAGTCCGTTGTGAATGGCCTTAGTTACCGCGAAGAACTCGTCGCTTCCGTGCATCACTTGCCACTCGGCGTTGATGCCGAGGCTCTGGAGCAAAGGGATGTGTGTGGCGAGTAGTTCAGCGACCCCTCCGCCGTACGCTGTGGCATTGATGTGCAATATTCGAGCCCCCCTAAAGGGTTCTGCGAGAGCCTTGATTTGTTCAATCGTTTCCGCGCCGACGACCGTTTCGTAGTCGGCGAGAGTCTTCTCAAGCAGCGGAACACGTTCGAGCATTGGGGAACTCCTACAGCTCGTTAGGCACGGCGGGCGTCGACGCGGTAAATCTATCTACCGTGATCGATCGAGCCGTAGTTTGCCCCGACAAGTTTCATGGTTCACTCGCTGCCTCTGAGGCCTCTGAGGCGATGGCTAAGGGCTTACGGAGCGCAGGGTTCGAAGACGTGACGGAGATACCGCTCGCTGACGGCGGTGAAGGAACGCTTGATGCCCTGCTGAGTGCGAAGGGCGGCTCGCGCCGTGTCACCAGGGTTACCGGTCCCCTAGGCGATCCCGTAGACGGGGCGTGGGGAGTGTTGTCCGATGGGACCGCAGTGATCGAGATGGCGCTGGCGAGCGGACGATCACTCATGCAAGGCAACTCCGATCCACTGAAGGCGAGTACGCGTGGCACGGGCGAATTGATTGCCGCAGCAGCCAGAGCCGGTGCGACGCGAATTATTGTCGGCGTAGGTGGAAGCGCGACGACAGACGGCGGCCTCGCTGCTGTCGAAGCAATTGGGTGGTCGCTCGCTGGTATCGATGTGGTTGTTGCCTGCGATGACATCGCGACACCATTCGATCGCGCGGGAGAAATTTATGGTCCACAGAAGGGCGCGTCGCCCGCGCAGGTGGCGCTGTTGACTCGCCGTCTCGAACAACTAGCAGGCGTGTATCGCGAACGCACCGGTGTTGATGTCACTTCGATTGCAGGTTCGGGTGCCGCTGGAGGTCTAGCGGGTGGTCTCGCTGCAATCGGTGCGCGGTTGGAACCCGGTTTCGATGTCGTTGCGCGTGCTGCCGGGCTGGAGTCGGCACTCGATGGTGCTCAACTAGTAGTTACGGGGGAAGGAAAACTCGACAAGACGAGTTTCGCTGGCAAAGTAGTGGTTGGCGTTTTGAAGTGGTCGACGGAATTCGGAGTACCGCATAGCGCAGTGATTGCGGGTCAGGTAACCGATGAGGGCAGGGCTGCGGCAACAGACAACGGAGCCACACAAGTCCTTGCTCTTACTGATCGAGTTTGGCGGTCGGCTGAGGCATTCTCGCAAGCGCGAATGCTGGTTGAGGAAGCGTCAATTGAGGTAGGACGGGTTGTGCGGGGAACTACCCGCTGACTTCACGCGATTCTTGGTATTCAGTGATCGTTGCCATCGGCGGTCGCTCCCGCACTTCTACTTCGATGGTTTCGGGTTCATATCTGTCCAAGAACCTGAGCAACTCCGCACGGTCGGCAGGAATTTGTTCGACGCCTGCCCGTCGAAGTGCTGTTACAAGGATTGCGGTCGCTTGTAATCCGAGATCTTCGAGTGGTCGGTTGCGATGTTCACGGACGCCGAGATCTGTTTGCGCTGTAGCGCCAAGTCCGAATCTCTCGACAATGTCGATGAGCATTCCGAGTTCCACGCCCCATCCTTGGACAAACGGCACGGCTTCGAGAACTTCGCGTCGTCCCGCGTACTCGCCCGCAAGCGGTTGTACGAAGCGCGCTAGTTGTGGGAACAACACAGAGATGAGTGGGCGAGCGAGTAACTCGGTTACGCGTCCGCCGCCCGAAGGCTCACCATGCAGTGGTCGGTCGTAGAAGCCCTTTACGAATCCAACTTCGGGTTGCGTTAGCAGTGGCCCTAACAGCCCGACCACGAAATGCGGCCCAAAGTTTCGAATATCGGCGTCTACCCAACAGATCACGCTTCCTTGACAAACGTGTAGTGACTTCCACATCGCGTTTCCCTTGCCTGACCCTGGGCCTGCTTCGGGTAGCACCGTGGACTCCGCAACGACCCGAGCGCCCTCCCATGCAGCGACTTCTGCGGTTGCATCGGTGGAGCCATCGTCGATAACGACGACCTCGTCCACGAGCGCGACCGATTCCATCAATGTGCGGCGCACAGTTGCGACGATATGTCCGACGGTTGCCTCCTCGTTCTTGGCGGGAAGGCATATCGAGATCGACTGGCCCGAGGCGGCTTTGGCTGCCAAGAGTTCCTCTAGATCGAAGTCGAAATGGCGCCACGGCACCGGCAGTAATGGCACAGACTGCAAGCGTAGGCGGCGGCGACATTTATTGGGGTTAGCCCCCGTCGGCCTTTCGTTCTACAATGCACACTGCAATGCGCTCATCCAGAGCGGCCGAGGGACGGGCCCGACGACGCCGCGGCAACCAGTACTCCGAGTGTGAACCCGGATGCCAGGTGCCAATGCCCGAACGATGACAACGCCCCGCAGCTGGGACGCCGGATTTTCGGTTCTCTGCTCGAGGCGCTCGACAGATGGCGAGCGCGAAGAAAGGGTGGGAAACCACCCCGGAAACGAGGGAGACGGAAATGACTTATGTGGAATCTTTGCGATGTCGGGAGTGCGGACGTACTTACGACGTTGCACCTATCTACACGTGCAAGTGGTGCTTCGGTCCCCTTGAGTGTGCGTATGACTACGACGCGATTCGCGCGGTTATTAGTCGGGAGCGGATCGCGGCCGGGCCTCCGAGCATCTGGCGCTATGCCGACCTACTACCTGTCGATCGCAATCCAGCTGTTGACCTGGGTGCCGGGTACACGCCGTTGGTTAGAGCGGATCGCCTTGCAGCAGAACTGGGCCTTGGCGAAGTTTGGATAAAGAACGACACCACTAACCCAACCAACTCATTCAAGGACCGCGTTACTTCGGTCGCACTTTCTAAGGCGCTTGAGTTTGGTTTCAAAGTTGCTGCTTGTGCATCGACCGGAAACCTTGCGAACGCGGTCGCGGCTCATTCGGCGCATGCTGGACTTCGTAGTTTCGTATTTGTTCCAGCCAATCTCGAGGCGGGAAAGATCATTACAACCGCCGTCTATGGCGGCAACGTAATTGCGATCGATGGTAACTACGACGACGTCAACCGCTTGTGCGCGGAACTCGCAGGTATGTACCCGTGGGCGTTCGTCAACGTGAACGTCCGCACCTATTACGCGGAAGGTTCTAAGACGCTCGCGTTCGAAACGGCCGAGCAACTTGGATGGCAAGTGCCCGACCATGTCGTTGTGCCTGTCGCGAGTGGTTCTTTGCTCACAAAAATTCGCAAGGGATTCGACGAGTTGTATGAGGTAGGGCTGCTCGATGAGAAACCAGAGGTACGCGTGAGCGGTGCTCAGGCGCTTGGATGTTCACCGGTGGCGAGCGCATGGGAAGGCGGGTTGGACACGATCAAGCCGGTCAAACCCGACACGATTGCCAAGTCGCTTGCGATCGGCAACCCGGCCGACGGTTACTTCGCTCTCGACGCAGTGCGGCAAACCAATGGGGGTTTCGCTGCCGTTACCGATGACGAAATTGTTGAAGGAATTCGTCTCCTTGCCCGCACGGAGGGGATCTTCGCCGAGACCGCTGGTGGCGTAACAATCGCGACGTTGGCGCAGTTAGCGGCCAAAGGCATCGTGCGCCCAGATGAGCGGGTCGTGGCGTATATAACTGGGCATGGCCTCAAGACGCTCGATGCGGTTCAAGGCGTCGTCGGCCCAACTGCAACAATCGCATCCACTCTCGACGCGTTTCACGCGGCATTTAACCCGGAGGACCTCGCCTGATGGCTGTCACAATTCGAATCCCAACGCAATTGCGCGAACTCGCCGGAGGTGCCGGCGAGGTTGCACTCGAAGGCGGAACGATCGCCGAACTGTTGACCGCGCTCGACGCGGCTAACCCGGGTTTTGCAGAGCGGCTTTATGGGGAAGATGGCGAGCTGCGGCGATTCGTGAACGTGTTCCTAGATGACGAAGACATTCGGTTTCTAGACGGAACCGCTACGGCCGTGAGCGACGGACAAGTCGTAAGCATCATTCCAGCAGTAGCGGGGGGCTAACACCAACAAACACCAGGGCGATCTCGGCACGTTGCGGGCCCTTATAGGGCCCGCAACGTGCCGAGATCGCCCTGGGTTGTGACGAACATCTGTTGGGCGATGCTTGTTGGCACCGTCGTTTCTCCTGCCGGCGTCTTTACTGTCACTCCCTCTGCGTTGCGCGTCATGATCGTCGCCGACGCGCCTGGTATGAGTCTCGCCCTGGCCACGAGACGCAAGCTTTCATCATCGAGTTCAAGTTTCTCGCTGATCCTTGCGATCGTTACATCGCCCGGTCCCGCTTCTGTCAACGGAGTAACCGGCTTCATGTCGCCAACGCGTTTCGATCCGGGAATCGGGTTCCCATGCGGGCACGTCATCGGGTCACCGAGTAGTTCAACGAGTTTCTCTTCTACATCGCTAGAGATCGCGTGCTCCCACCGGGCGGCCTCGCGGTGAACCTTCTCCCATTCGAGCCCGATGACATCCGATAGCAATCGTTCTGCGAGTCGATGACGCCGCACAACCGTTGTTGCCAGGCTGCGCCCTTTGGCCGTAAGACGGATACTGCGGTCGTCCCGCATTTCGGTAAATCCGGCTTCAGTCAGGCGAGAAACCGTTTCAGAGACCGCTGGCGCAGAAAGACCTAAGCGCTCGACGAGGCGTGCCCGCAACGCCACAACGCCCTCTTCTTCGAGTTCGAGGATCGTCTCGAGGTACTCCTCTGTTGTGTCATGCATCTCGGCCATGTAGGTAAGGCTACCCTGAGTTGCCATGAAAGAAGCAGGCGAGCCGTCCGAGGCGATGGTTCGGGCATCGAGAGCGCCTGCGGATACTCCGGTTGTTTCTATCCGGGGTCTATGCAAACAATTCGGTGTCGTGCGAGCCATAGAAGCTCTCGACTTAGATGTGATGCCCGGTGAACTACTCGCGCTGCTTGGCCCGAGCGGGTGCGGCAAGACAACAACATTGCGCTTGCTCGCCGGGTTCGAACGCCCAGACTCAGGGACGGTCTATCTCGACGGAGAGGTTGTCTCTAGTGATGAGGTTTTCGTTGCGCCCGAACGCAGGAACATGGGAGTTGTGTTTCAAGACTTCGCTCTGTTTCCACACCTCACCGTCGCGCAAAATCTTGGTTACGGCGTTCGCAACAGAGCGCTCAGAGCGAAACGTGTCGCAGAGATGCTCGACCTCATTGGCCTAAGCGATGCCAAGGATCGTCGCCCGTTTGAGTTGTCGGGTGGCCAGCAACAGCGTGTTGCTCTTGGCCGTGCGCTTGCTCCGGATCCCGCGCTCGTGTTGCTAGATGAACCGTTTTCCAACTTGGACGCCACACTGCGCGTGCGGATGCGCGCCGACGTGCGAGAGATCCTCAACGCTGCAGGCGCTACCGCAGTGTTGGTTACCCATGATCAAGAGGAAGCACTGACGCTGGCCGATCGTGTTGCCGTCATGAATGATGGGCACCTAATCCAGGTAGATGTCCCAGCAGAGTTATACGCGCACCCGTTAGATCCATTTGTTGCAACCTTCGTGGGCGATGCCGACTTGCTTCCTGGTGTATCTAATGGCACCGAGGTCGAAACCGTCATCGGACGCCTAAGGGCGCCGGGCTCCCCCGGAGGTCAGGTCGATGTGATCGTGCGGCCAGAGCAGGTGAAGTTGTGGCTTGATGGCAACGGCATCGGGGTAGTCCTGGGCATCGAGTACTTCGGCCACGACCAACTAGTAGAAGTCGGCCTCCCCGATGGCTCCCGAGCCCGAGCACGCTTGGGTTCGGCACGGGATGTAGTGCCAGGAGACAGGGTGTCCCTCGCAGTAACTGGCGCTACCCTCGCTTTCCTAGCACCTCAGCGATCAAGTTAGTCTTACCTTACCTAGACTTAGGTTAGGTAAACTTGATAAACCCTTCCTAGACCTGCAAGCCTTCACCCATGACATCTTTCGGACGCACTCTCACAAGAGCCTTTTCTGGCACCCTCGTCACCGTTCTGGCCCTCGGCGCTCTAGCCGGATGCGGGTCAAGTGATGAAGGAACATCCAGCCTCACCGTTTACTCAGGTCGAAGCGAAGAACTCATTGGCCCTCTCTTGGACCGGTTCACGCAAGAGACTGGGATCGAAGTAGATGTCCGCTACGCCGACTCGCCTGATCTCGCGCTGCTGCTCAAGGAAGAAGGCGACAAGACTCCGGCAGACATGTTTATCTCCCAGAGCCCTGGTGCGATGGGCTATCTAGATGGCAACGAGCTGCTCAACGAACTTCCTGAGAGCATCCTCGATCAAGTCCCTGCGCGTTTCCGTGCACCGGACGGCACTTGGGTAGGAATTTCCGGTCGCATTCGCACGCTCGTCTACAACAAGAACGAAGTAAAGCCAAGCGAGCTACCGCAATCGGTGTTCGACCTCACTGAGCCCAAGTACAAAGGCAAGGTAGGTATCGCGCCGAACAACTCTTCATTCGTCGACTTCGTAACTGCGATGCGCGAAATCGAAGGAGATGCATCCACGCAGAAGTGGCTCGATGGCATGAAGGCGAACGATGTCAAGACCTATGCGGACAACACATCGATCGTGCAGGCGCTGAACCGAGGCGAAATCACTTTCGGATTGGTCAACCACTACTACAACGAAATTGCCAAAGCCGCTGACCCGAACATTGTTAGTGAGAACTTCATTTTCCCAAATCATGATGTTGGGGCCTTGATCCTTGTTACCGCCGCAGCTGTAATGAGCGCGTCGGATGAAGTCGGTTTGGCAGAACAACTCGTCGACTTCCTGCTTTCCAAGGAGTCCCAGACTTTCCTCGCAGACGATGAGTTCGAATATCCGTTGGCAGCGGGTGTTGAGCCACCGCTCGACCTGATTCCACTCGACGAGATTGAAGCTCCCACGGCCAAGTTGTCATCGCTTGGCGATGAGTTGGCCCAGACAAGACTGATGATTCAGAAGTCCGGTCTAGAGGGTTAACCAGAGGGGCGCCGCGATGGCTGCCACAGAAGTTCTCCGAACAACAAATGTTCCACCAGCGCCACGGCGTAAGTGGGCTAAGCCGTCGCGTGCTCCTAGGGGCCTAGAGATTGTTGGCGTCGTCATAGCGGCAATGTTCGCTGCTCCGCTCGTGTATCTGATCGTGCGTAACTTCGAGACGCCGAGCGAACTGCTCGGGGCCGTGACCTCTAGCGAAGTAGGAGCTCCACTCGCGCGAACGTTGTTGCTTGCGTCTTCGGTCACAGTCGCGTGCTGCGTACTTGGCACTGCGATGGCGTGGCTCACGACCCGCACCGATGTGCGCGGCCGCCGGGCTCTAGCGGTGGTCGCTGCATTGCCGCTCGTGTTGCCGTCATTTGTGGCGGCGCTAGCGCTCATTGCGGCATTCTCTTCTGGTGGATTGCTCGAAGAAACCTTCGGCATCGATACCGGAGTACGCGTACAGGGATTCTGGGCTGCTTTTACAGTGCTAACGCTCATCAGCTATCCGTACGTCTATCTCCCAGTTGCAGCGCGGCTGATTGGATTGCCGCGGTCCCTTGAAGAGAGCGCCAGTTCGCTTGGGCGTCGTCCACTCGCGGTATTCCGCTCGGTGGTATTCCCGCAGATCACCGGGGCAATTCTTGCCGGATCGCTTCTTGTGTTCTTATACGTCGTAAGCGAATTCGGTGCAGTGTCGCTCCTGCGATACGACACGTTGACGAGGCGCATTTACGCGGCGCGCTTGTTAGACCCAGATGCAGCGATGGCGATGAGTTTGGTACTAGCCGCCGTTGCAATCACCGTTGTCGTCGTTGAACGGCAGGCAACCAAGCACCGTCGCGCGATTGAGTCGCCAACGACCTCAGGTACACCGAAGCGCGTGTTGCTCGGACATTGGCGCTTGGCTTCTGCATGTTTCGGATGGGGACTGGTTGGTCTCGCGCTCTTCGTCCCCATCGCCGTGGTCACGCATTGGGCATGGTTGGGCTTGTCGGGCACGCGCAGTGTGCTCGGTGGCGAAGCGGACAT
>SHUZ01000047.1 GCA_009694415.1 Acidimicrobiia bacterium | reverse complement strand
AATTTCCTCGTCTCCTTGCCGACCAATCAACACAACCTCGTCACCGACGTCTACGGGGTCACTGCCCATGTCAATCATTAGGTGGTCCATAGTCACTGTTCCCGCGATTCTTCGACGCTTGCCACGTACCAACACTTCGCCACCGACCGCTGAGAAGTTCCGCGGTACACCGTCGCCATATCCGATTGGGATCGTCGCGATGGTTGAAGGCGATTCCAACACGTACCGCAAGCCATATGACAGGCGCCCACCAGCATCGAGATGTCTTACAAAACTGACGCGTGCCTTCAACGAGAGCGCTGGACGCAAGGCGGCGCGATCCCGCAATTCGGTACTCGGGTAGATGCCATATATCGATATCCCAACGCGCACCACGTCGAAGTGTGCCACCGGGAATGCGAGCAGACCTGCCGAGTTGGCGGCGTGTCTGAGCGGCGGTTTCAAACCCTCGCTTTCGAGTTGATCTAACACCGCTTTAAAAACGACAAGCTGTGTCCCGACGAATGGGCTGTCGGGTTCGTCGGCTGTCGCGAGATGCGTCCACACGGCATCGAGGCGCAACCCTGGCTGCGAAACGATCTGTCGCGCGAGAGGCAACACATCAACGGGGTTCGCGCCAACACGATGCAAACCCGTGTCTACCTTCAGGTGAACTCCGACAGGTTCCGAACCGGACCCAGCGACGGCGTCAGCAAGCGCATCGATTGCAGCAGCGGAGAACACGGTAGGAGTGAGATCGTGTTCGACGATGGCTCCGAAAGCCGAAAGACTCGGCTCTGAGAGAACCAGGATTGGCGCGCTAACCCCGGCTGCACGCAAAACAAGTCCCTCTTGCACCAGGGCCACGCCGAGCCACGTCGCGCCTGCATCGACCGCCGCTCGCGCGACTGCAACCGAACCGTGTCCGTACCCGTCTGCCTTGACCACAGCCATCACGTTCGCTGGCGCCGCGATGCGCACAATCTCTGCGACGTTTTCGCGAATTGCCGTGAGGTCTACTTCAGCCCATGCTGCGCGCAACGGTCGGTCTCCAGACGTCTGGTCGGGAGCGTCGAGATTCATGTGCTTTTAGCAAGAAATCGGACTAGGTCTCCCCGCGCCACGATTCCAATAGCGACACCGTCGCGCTCGACGATCACATGGGTTACATCACCTTCATGCATCATCGTCGCGAGATCTTCCACCGTCGCTTCAGGCGCGACCTTCGGGTATTCCGCCTCCATGAGGTCCGCTGCAGTCGCCGACGCTGCTCGCTTTAATTCTTCGTCGAAGCGACGGATAGCTCCAGGGGAAGTGAACTCAATTCCCGGAAGAATCGCGATAGTCGTAGGGATGTGCAGGCGCGCCTCGGTCACCAAAAGGTCTTCATCTCTAAGCAACCCGAGCACCTTGCCCGAGTCGTCAACGACCGGCGCTGCGCCAATTCCGTTGGTAGCCAACACATCGGCCACTTCACTTGGCGATTGATCCGGCCGAAGTGTCACGAGGTCACTTGTCATGACATCACTAGCAAAGGTCTGCGTCTGCATCATGCCTCCATTAAATCTTGCGGATCACGCAAAACGGCGGGTATTGCGGCGAGCAGATCGCTCGCTATGAGCCCATTATGTCTGCACTCGTCCGCGGCGCTGCCATGGACCCAAGCTGCGGCGGCCGCTGCCTCAAACCCGGGAGTACCTACGGCGAGGAATGCGCCAATGATCCCGGAGAGAACATCCCCCGTTCCGGCAGTTGCGAGCCATGGACCACCTGTCGAGTTCAGCGCCACCCGTCCAGCATGTGGCTCGGCGACAACGGTCGTACTCCCCTTCAACAACACGATTGCTCCGGTGGCATCAGCAAGGCAACGCGCCGCGGCCACTCTGTCCTTTCCGGGATCGACTCCCAGTAGCCGTTTGTATTCGCCATCATGTGGAGTTAGCACGGTCACTACGCCTGCGGGACGTTTCAACAATGCAGAGAGGTCACCGCGAAGACTGTTCAACCCGTCGGCATCAAGCACAAGATTCGTTTGAACATCGGCGATGATGCGCACCACCGCTTCGGCAGTTCCTTCGGCTGTACCCAGCCCAGGACCAAGTACCAACGCGTCGAACCGTTTTACGTAGTCGAGCACCAACTCGAACGCGGTCGCGCTCATCGATCCGCTACCTGTTGCATCCAACGCAAAGGTGATCACCTCTGAACCAGATGCGCGGCTCGCGGCGTCGGTCCCTGGAACGCCACACCACACAATGCCTGCGCCCGCGCGCATCGCTGCACGGCTAGCCAACATCGGTGCACCGGTCATTCCCGATTGGCCGCCAATAACCATGAGCGCACCCACGGACCACTTATGTGCATCGATAGGCCGTTGCGGTAGCCATGCCAAAACATCGGCGCGCTCGGTTATTCCCGTAGACAAACCAAGCGAAACGTCCGCGAGGTCTACCCCAACATCAACAACCGTGACAACACCGCTGCAAGATCTGCCTTCGCCAAGACAGTGCCCCGGCTTCTCGGCCACAAAAGTCACCGTCCGGTCAGCATGCACGGCCGAACTCGCTACCGTCCCCGTGGCACCGTCGACTCCGGATGGAATGTCCACTGACACGACTGTCGCCACACATGCATTGATCGCGTGAACCGCATCCAACGCAAGACCGCTAATCGCTCCCCGCAGACCGGTCCCGTACATCGCATCAACCACTCCGTCTGCCCTAGCCAGTGACCGCGTGAGCGCAGATAGATCAAAAACTGTGTCTGGGTCAACGCTTGAGTCGATCTGGAACACATCGACTCGCGTACCCCAGGCTCTCAACGCACGAGCAGCTACAAGACCATCGGCACCGTTATTTCCTTTGCCCCTAACTACAACCACTCTGCGCCCATAGGTTCCACCAAGGGCGCGACGCATCTCCCACGCGACCGCTCTTCCGGCGCGCAATATGAGTGTCCCGTGAGGAGTACCGAGTGCAACCGTTCGCGCGTCGGCATCGGCCATCTGCTCAGGGGTCAGTACCAGTCTCACCGTTCGGCTCCGCCATGCTCAACTTGGCTGTCAATACCGATAGCGAGCACGACTGCCATTGCCGTTGTATCAGTGTGACTTAGCGATACGAGCCAACCGGTCACTCCGACTTCCTTCGCTATGGCAAGTGCGCGTCCGTGCAGAACCAACTCAGGTTTTCCATCTGCATGACGCATTACCTCAACATCGCGTAGAGCGAATTTCCAAAGGCCGACGCCTAATGCTTTCATCACCGCCTCTTTCGCACCGAATCTCGCCGCCAAGTGCGGCACTGGATCGCGAAGACCAGCCACATAACCACTTTCGCCTTCGCTAAATATCCGATCCACGATTCTCGGGCGGCGCGCTAGAACTTGTCGGAAGCGATCGACCTCCACCAAATCGCTCCCAAGACCCAACGCAATCACTCGCGCGCGCGCCACCAGTCGGCAAGCAAGCCGATTGGCAACGTAAGTAGGTCTACCACCGGAACCCGCGACAGAACCTCATCTTCAAAAGTCGGCTCGGTTTCGGTTACGGCACCACGTAACGCGGTGTATCGATTCCGATATCCCGAGAGAACTCCGCGAGCGACATCGGGCGCCAGTCGGCCGCGCAGGGAAAGATGCAGCAACACAAGTCCAACAGTCTGAACGCCCTTTACCTCTGGAACAATCGCAACGGTACGACCGTCTACTCGACCACGGGTAACAAACACTTCACGCTCTGCGGCGACAGTTTGCTTGGTGCCTCGAAGAGCTGGGTTGTCATCGGTTCGCGAACGAAGTTCGGTTGCAATTCCTCCTCGGTCGACGACTGCAATCGTTGCGTCCTCACGCGTGGGATCTCCATCGATCCGATAGCGCGTGTACCCAACTACCTCGTCTACCGCGGCGTCTAGGTCAACAAGTGTGCGCAATACCCGGTAACTGAGGCCATCACGGGCAGCGCCAGAGGCAAGGACTTCACGAACTAGCCGCACCTGCAACAAGGTTTCATCGGACCGAGATATCCCAACCGTGACCGTCTTGGCTTGATGCTTGATCGCATCTATTGGGCGCGTCAACTGCTCAATGCCGACCGTCAACGCTGCCATCAGATCTTCAATAACAATTCCGGGAGTACCGACTTTCCCATACTCGATCGAATACGCGTCCAACGGCAACACCCCAGTTGCATATCTCAACAACGAAGCCAAATGCACGGCTGTCCCTGCTTCAAGGGAGCCGTCATATCCGCCTGTTCGCAAGCCGTCAAAGAACACGCCAGCAGCACGTTCGAGGTCGATCGACAAACGACTTGTTGACGTAAGCGATTCAGAGCGCTGGTCGGTAGTCGCTTCGATCGCGGCTCGCGCCTCTCGTAATGGGCGCGCCGACGCATCTATTGCGAGCGCCGCTTCGTAACCGAACAGGTGACCAACCATCGCGCTCAAAACGAAGGCGAGATCAGCATGAACCTCTGGGACGGAGATCGTCTCAACCGCTACACCGAAACGATCATCTCCTTCAGTCACGATCGCCACAGGAGCAGCCTTGTGCGCCCTATAGATGGCAAGTTCCTTCGCAACATCATCGGCCGTCGAACCAGATAGGCCAGCTGCGCAGACCAGTACTAGCGGTTCGGAAGAAAGATCGATGTGTTTCTTATCTTCGGTGCCGTCGCACGCGATCGACTTGTAACAGAGTTCCGAACACTTGATCCTCACTTCATTCGCTGCGATGCGATTACGACCGTTACCCACAACGGCCCAATACCTGCGAGTCGGCGCGAGTCGCTGAGCGCATTGTGCAATTTCAAGACGTAACGAGAGCACGGAATCCATCGCCGTGGGCAATTCGCGAAGCGCATTGAGTAGGGCGTTGCGTTCACTCGGAATTGCGATTCCAAACTCTTCCGCGAGCGCGAAGGCAAGAAGAAACGAAGCTGCCACCTGCGCGTAGAAGGCTTTAGTTGATGCAACGCTCATCTCAACATCGCGCCCGTCCGACGTGTAAAGGACGCCGTCGCAACGATCAACGAGATCACTTTGACGCCGGTTCACAATCGCGATTACCGATGCACCGCGGTCGCGAACCAGATCTACCGTCCGGTTTGTATCTGTGGTCGTGCCACTCTGGCTGATTGCCACAACAAGCGTGTCTGCCATATCGTCTGACAAACCAAATCCGGATAACTCGGTCGCAAGCACTGCGTTGACGCGAACTTCAGCGTGAGCCCCTAGAGCATCACGCAAGATTGCAGCCAGGCTCTCGGCGGCGACCGCCGCTGTGCCTTGTCCGATGACGAGAACCCGCGCGATCGAACCATCGCGAAGTTTGGCTCTGATGCTCTCTGGCAGTGCATCACGGCCTACGTCAACCACGAGCGAGCCGCCGCGCTCAATAAGTCTGCCGCGCAGCGTCTTACGAAACGACGAGGGCGACTCCGTAATTTCCTTGAGCAAAAAATGCGGGGAATCGCCACGATCAATATCGCGTGTAGTTATCTGCGCACGCCTTATCTCGTTCTCATCAATAGGCAACCGCGTACCGTCATACGAGATCCGTTGAATGCCGCCAAGAGTTCCAGCGAATTTGGCATCGAGTGTGATTATCTGACCGCGACTCCCTTCGGCATTAGCGGAGTTCCCTGGTGTATCGCCATCCATTCGGATATAGCCAGCTGCCTCTTCAACAAGTCCGTATGGCTCCGATGCCACGACAAAGCAGTCGTCAGCAAGACCGACATACAGCGCCTGGCCACTACCTCGAATACCAAGGAGTATCTGATCTGGATCGGCATCACTAACTGCGCCAATAGCTACAGATCCTGCGAATCCAGCGAGCGTTATGCGAAACGCCTCTAGAACTTCTTCGTGTTCCGCTAGAGCCCGCGAAACCAATATCGGTATTACCTTCGCATCGGTAGTAACTCCGGGCGGGATTGAAAGGCCATTGCTGGCGACCAACGCCGCGAAATTATCGACATCTCCGTTGAGCGCTGCGGCGACGTATCGACCAGATGAAACGTCTTGGCTATCGCCGCTCGCATCCTGCATCGAGTCCAGCGGGTGTGCATTGGCTTCAGAGATGGTGCCGACGCTCGCCCAACGCGTATGTCCAAGAACGGCAACACGCGCTCCCGGTCCACTTACCGCAGCGTGCAATAAGGAATCGTTCCGAATCGCATCCCTCAACACGCTCACGTTGTCGCCCAACTCGCCGATCTCGGCCGCTGCCTTGTAGACGAATGCAATCGATCCATCTCCGAGCACGCGCATCGAGTTGGACCGAAGCAATGAATCGGACGTTCGCACTTCGACTTCGATCGCTACATCGGCATCGGCTATATCGAGAGAGTGGTTCCCGACAAGAATGTGAAGGCCAGCTGAGTCGCGACCGCGCACTTCCAATCGATCGATAGACGACAACGCAACCTGGATCGTTGCGAAGGCCTCAATCGCGCTCGACGTGCTGCTCGGGGCAGATCCACCGACAAGCGACGCTACCGACGCAGCATTTCCTAGACGGTCGCGTGCTACGGACCAGCATGCGTCCTTCACGCGAATGAGAGCAGCGTTCACGGCCTCGAACTCATCTGGTCCGAGTTCTGTCTCGGCTGAATCGAAACGCTCTTCCAATTCGCGAAGACGGAGCTGCTGACCGGATAGTTCTTCCGCAATCGCAGTCGCGCCCGACGGATCGCCGAGAAGCGCGGTAAGGCCAGGAACGCCTCGCAACTCTGAATCAACATTTTCTAAAACACTCGCAGCGTCAACTAAATCCGCGACAGTGGGGTTCAGCGATAGATGCACTCCCGCCCGTTGCAGATCGGCGAGCAACTCGGCGAGGTCTGGCGGGGTGCGCTCGGATGGACGGCGGAGCACCGCCACGATGCCGCACATGAGATACCTATCTTACCGACAGGTATCGCCCGGTTTCCCGTGTTCCCTCAACAGTGCCCATCCAGCAAGATCGACGCAGACGCCGCAAAGGCCGATTAGGGCGCGCCTAAGGCATTGGACAGTGCGACCGAGAGGCGTTCCACGATTGCTACTGCTTGGGGCAAGGTTGGCGCCTCGACCATCACCCGCACTACCGACTCGGTACCGGAAGGTCGCACAAGAACCCGCCCTTCGTTGCCCAGTTCTGCGGTCGCGGCACGCACCTCATCCCAAAAGCCTGTCGCCGCTTCGAGCCGATCCATATCCCTGACTTCCACATTTCGCAATTGCTGCGGGTACTTCGTGATTACAGCAGTCAGTTCCGACAATGGCTTGCCAGATCGCGCCGCCGCGTCTAAAAGGAGAATCCCCGCCATCGGTCCGTCACCTGTCGGGCAGTGTTCAGCAAAGATCACGTGCCCAGACTGTTCACCCCCTAATACCGACCCATGTCCCTCCATCGCAGCGAGAACGTGACGGTCGCCTACGGGAGTTTCCAACACCGATATGCCTTGAGGTTCGAGTGCGCGACGAAGTCCAAGGTTGGCCATCACGGTCGTGACTATCGCATCTCCGGTCAAGCGTCCTTGCTTCATTAGATCCAACGCAAATATTGCAAGCATGTGATCTCCATCAACGATGCCGCCGCGCTCGTCTACGGCAATCACACGGTCAGCGTCACCATCGAACGCGAGACCAGCGTGAGCACCAAGTTCAAGGACCATTTGGGAGAGCTCGGTCGGATCCGTACTCCCACACCCTGCATTGATATTCATCCCGTCAGGCGAATCATTGAGAACAGTTACATCTGCACCCAGTAACCGGAGTGCCTCGGGTGCTGCGCGGAACGCGGCTCCATTACCGCAGTCGACCACTACCGACAAACCAGCGAGCGCGTCTGAACTAACTGCACCAACCAGATGATTTACATATCCCGCGACGGGCAGCGGGGCGCGCACCGAATCTCCCACGCTCGCTCCCGACAATGAACTCCCAGCACCGCTAAGCATCTCGAGCATCACGTCGCCGATATTCACCTCGACTTCATCGCGCAGTTTGTGACCGCCTTGCGCAAAGAGTTTCACGCCGTTGTCGCCGAATGGGTTGTGACTGGCAGAGATCATCACTCCCGGCGCTGTGTGCAAGCGGCAAGCATTCGCTAACCCCGGGGTTGGCAAAATGGAATATGACTCGACGTTTCCGCCTTCGGCACATATCCCAGCAATGACAGCCGCCTCGAGCATGGGACCTGATCGACGGGTATCTCGCGCTACCAGGAATGGCTCTGACGTCCCAAGCACCCTGGCTGCTGCGCGCCCTAAAGCGACCACAACCTCTGGGGTCAGCACGAGACCTGCTACCCCGCGTATGCCATCTGTACCAAAGCGGGGAGCCACTTAGACGCAATCCCGCAGTTCGATTAACGCTTCGAGTACTGGGGAGCCTTGCGGGCCTTCTTGAGGCCGTACTTGCGCCGTTCCTTCTCGCGTGCATCACGCGTGAGGAGTCCTGCTTTTTTTAGCCCGTCGCGCGATTCAGGATCGAGCGTCGCAAGCGCACGCGCTATGCCAAGCCCCAACGCGCCAGCTTGTCCCGCTACTCCACCGCCACGGATCGTCGCGTCGACGTCGTAGACATCGGCAGTCTGAGTAAGCCTCAGAGGTTCGATGGCTGCGTTGCGATGCGTTGCGATCGGGAAGTACGCCACGCTGTCGCGACCGTTGATCACGACCTTGCCGGTTCCCGGGCGCAACCGCACACGAGCAACCGCTTCCTTGCGTCTTCCTGTCGTTTGGATGAGGGGCTTCGGCACTTAGATGTTCTCCGTCAGTCGGTTGGGCGCCGCGACAAAAGTTCGCGGGGCTGCGGCAACTGTGCCGCGTGAGGGTGGTTGGGTCCTGCGTATACGCGCAACTTCTTGATCATCGCTCTGCCAAGTCGCGTCTTAGGCAACATGCCCTTGATGGCAAGACGTATAACACGTTCTGGGTCGCGCTCCATCAGACGACCAAGTAATTCCTCACTTAGACCGCCGGGATATCCAGAGTGGCGGTAATAAGTATTCGCTGCCGCTTTACGCACAGGGATGTCAAGCTTGGAAGCGTTGACGACGATGACGTGGTCGCCCGTGTCTACATGCGGAGCGAAGATCGGCTTGTGCTTGCCTCGGAGCAGCGTCGCAGCCTCAGTCGCGACCCGTCCAAGAACAAGCCCTTCGGCATCAATTACAAGCCAAGCCCTGTGAATATCGTCTTGCTTCGGTGTAAACGTACGCACGAATCTCAATTCTCGTCTGTGGTTCAGGACCTCAAATGGCCCCGAGGACGCTCCGCGGCCCATGCATGAACCGTGGCGTAGCCAGCGATCCTACCGGTACAGGTCTCCAACGAACAATCCGGGCATCACGTATCCTCCACATATGACTGAGAACGCAGCCGCTGGGCACAGCCTTGATCCCCAACTGGAACCCCAAGCCGAGAAGGCGCTTGAGGTTCTTCTCGGGGCCGATCTTGAGCCGATAGTCGACATGGTGCTGATTAGCCGCGACAACCATTACGAGGCACATTCCCATACCGGAATGGTTGCATTTCAACGTACCGGGCCAGGCCGAGAGGGCTATGAGCGCGTGTTTGTTGAAGGTGCTGATCCGCTCGGAGACCAGGCAACCGACCGATTCTCATCTCTAGACACCGAGATAGCCGGCCGTTTCCCCGATCGCAGTGATAACGCCTACCCGCACGCCTTCGATTCCGTCGCTCAACTTTTCGACCACCGATCCGCTCCGGACCTCTGCGTAATCCACTCCGCATCCCACAACTGGGAGGACCAAGGTGGGCACCGCGGCGAACACGGAAGCATCGGCGTCGTCCAAGCGCGAGCCCCGTTTGTAATTGCTGGCAAAGGGGTGCGGGCCGATGGCCTTGTGGGACGTTCCGCTCGCCTGCTCGACGTTGCGCCGACGATTGCTCACCTACTTGGCTGCACTCCTCACGATGACGGGACATATTTAGCCAACCAGGACGGCGAGGTACGCGATGACGTGCTTGACATCGACGGAGGCCGCCCGAAACACGTAATTGGTTTCCTATTCGACGGTACGAATCCGAACGTGCTGTACGCGATGGCGGCGAATGGTGAAGCGCCAAATGTTGCGCGGCTCATGGAGATGGGTACTGCCTACGAACACGGCGCGATGGCAAGCCTTCCCACCGTGACACTCGCGAACCACACCTCGATCCTCACGAGTCGCCATCCAGGACACCACGGCATTCTCAACAACGCCTGGTGGGACAGAGCAACCGGCAAACAGATCATCACGAATTCTTCTGCGACATGGCCGACCGCTATGGACACGCTCGAGCCCAGTGTCGAATCGCTTCATCAAGCAATCTCGCGTTCGTTCCCCGGCGAGTTCACGGCATCGGTAAATGAACCCTGCGATACCGGCGCTGGATACTCAACATTCGAGTTCTTCCGTCGCGGCGAAGTACCACCGATACCGAAAGACCCATTTGGACTTCCGTACACGACAGAGCGCTTCGTGCGCCCGTCTAAGGACTACTCGTGGTCATCGATCGTCGACCACATGGGTACCGAACAAGCGGTCGGAATCCTCTCTGGTAATTACCGAGATGAGTCGTACCCATTGCCGCGCTTCATGTGGGTCAACTTCACGCTCACCGATTCAGCCATGCACGAGGGTGGGCCACACTCAGAGATGGCAGCCGCAAGCATTCGCGACTCGGATTCCAGGCTGGGCGCCGTACTCGCAGCCCTGGAGCAAACCGGAGCATTCGACGACACGGCCTTCGTTCTGGTCGCTGACCACGGCATGGAAGAGAGCAACCCTGAAGTGCGCGGTGACTGGGATGTACACCTTCGGGAAGCGGGGCTGAAGTTCCGCGACGAGGGTTACTCGTTCCTCTACCTCGACGAGTCCTAGCGCGACGAGTCCTAGCGCGACGGGGCGCTTCTCGGTGCGATCTCAACGGCAAAAGATCGAGCCAATATTGGAGGACTCAGTGAAGAAATTTATAGCGGTTGAGTTAGTCGGGTTGGCAGGCTTCACATTTGGCGTGTGGGGGGGGTCCGTCGAGAAAAAGGTCGACGACGCAGCCAGAGAGGGTGACGTTTCAGTCAACTACGAAAAACGACTACTTTGTTGCCGGTGAAACGACCCGCCTGGCTACGCAAACTTCGTAAACGTTTTTCCGGAACCGACGCGAACCGGTCCGACATGGCTCCCCAAGATGCTTGGGAAACATCGATCGATGGCGAGGTCCGGTTCTGGCGGGAGTATTTGCGCACTAAGGGCGAACGCTGGCCAGGAAGTTACGACGAACGCACCGATCCAAACCTTCCACTGCAGCCGGAGATCGCCGAACTCATCGTGGCTCCTGACGGGGCGACTGTAAAACTGCTCGACGTCGGTGCGGGACCACTCACATTTGTCGGGCGCACAAGTCCGCAGTGGACATTAGAGGTCACCGCGGTGGATGCGCTCGGGACCCAATACGGCGAAATTCTCGATGAAGCTGGAGTGGTACCTCCGGTTCGCACCCAAACTTGCGAATCCGAACAACTATCAACGCTCCTTCAACCCAACACGTTCGATGTTGTGACTGCACGCAACACTCTTGACCACTCGTACGACCCGGCACTTGCAATACGAGAAATGCTTGTTTGCGCGAAGCCGGGGGGTGCCGCGCTCTTGATCCACCACCGCAATACTGGCGAAGACGAGCAGTACCACGGCATGCACCAATGGAATTTCGAAGCCGATGGAGATTCGCTCATTGTTTGGCGGCCCAGAACACGTATCGACGTGGGAGAGTCCATCAAAGATCTAGGGCGAGTCGAGCGCAGTTGGGTAGACGGCGCATGGGAAAGCGTTGTCATTCGCAGGGCTGAGGAATAGGCCGGGTCGCCGTGACCAACCCTCTACCAGAGGCGCCATTACCAGAGGCCCCGGCACCTGAACTGCGGTACCGGCGCGGGCTGCACTTGTTTCAGTCCTTGCGCGCGCTTTGGGGCGCTCGCCATATCACGCTTAACCTGGGCCTTCGCGAACTGAGGGTCAAGTACAACCAGGCGATCCTCGGACTCGCGTGGGCGCTGCTTACGCCACTAGTGCTCATGATCGTTTTCTCGGTATTCCTCAATCGCGTCGCAAGCATCGAAGTAAATACTCACGGCATCGCATACCCGGTTTTCTCCTATACCGGGCTTCTCGCCTGGACGTTTTTCTCTAGTTCTGTATCGTCGGCTGGGTCGAGCCTTATTTCCAATCCGTTGCTCAACAAGGTCTACGCCCCCCGCGAGGTATTCCCACTCGCAACAATCGGAACGTCGGGAGTCGACGCTGGAGCGGCATCAATTGCGCTCTTCGCATTGTTCGCAATCTTCAAGGAATGGCCTCAGCCAACAACGATCTGGGTTCCGGTATTGCTTTTGGTGCTAATTGCATTCACCGTAGGAATCGGCCTCACCTTTTCTTGTCTTACCGTCTACGTGCGCGATCTACGCCATGCGTTGCCGCTGATGTTGCAAGTCGGGCTGTTCGTAACGCCTGTCGTCTACGGGCTCAGCGCGATTCCAAAACAGTGGCGCGGCCTCTATGTGTTCCTCAATCCAGTTGCCATGGTGATCGATGGGCTGCGTGAGACCGTGCTCTACGGAAACGCTCCCAACATGCGTTACCTAGGTCTCGCTTCTGCATCGTCGCTCATAACGTTGCTCGTCGGGTATTGCCTCTTCAAACAACTTGAGACCGGATTCGCAGATGTCTCTTGAAGGAAGCGTGAAGGTCGACCAAGTTTGGAAACGCTTTCGCGCCGACCGCGGAAGACGCCTGCTCCGCGATCAAATCTCACGCGCTACCAGCCTTGGCCGAAGCAATCGACCAGATTCGTGGCGTTGGGTGCTCAAAGACATCGCCTTCGAAGTTGAACCGGGAGAGTCGGTAGGAATCGTTGGGGTCAACGGCTCAGGAAAGTCCACACTTCTCAAGATCATCTCCGGAGTCATGTTCCCCCACTCCGGCCACGTAGAGACCCAAGGCCGCATCGGCGCACTAATCGAAGTGATGTCTGGCATACACCCAGACCTCACCGGCCGCGAAAACGTGCTCGTCTATGGAACGCTGCTCGGACTGGGCCGCAAGCAGATCAGCGCAAAATTCGATGAGATCGTCGCGTTCGCTGAGATCGAGGACGCTGTGGATAGGCAGGTCAAGTTCTATTCGAGCGGCATGAAAATGCGCATTGGATTCGCGATCGCAGCATTCCTCGAGCCGAGCATTCTCATCGTCGACGAAGTTCTTGCAGTGGG
>SHUZ01000046.1 GCA_009694415.1 Acidimicrobiia bacterium | reverse complement strand
ATTCTTGGCGCAGGCGATGTTGCCGAAGGGATGGCACGAGCCCTGTTAGGAGCGGGGGTCGGTGAGGTAGTTGTCGCCAATCGAACGCGAGCGCGGGCGACTGAACTGGCCGAACGGGTCGGTGGCCGCGCAGTAGCTCTTGGTGACCTTCCCGAGGTTTTAGAGACGGTCGATGTTTTGTTGACCGCGACCGATTCCACAGAAGTTCATGTGGAACGTGCAGATATTGAAGCCGTGATGGAGCGGAGGGCAGGTACCGCACTTCTAGTTGTTGATGTTGCGGTTCCGCGTGATGTTGATCCCGGTGCTGGGCAAGTACATGGCGTGACACTTTTGGACATGGACGACTTGATGGCCTTTACGGAAACATCGCTGCACGCGCGTCGGCGTGAAGTCAGCAAGGTACAAAGTGTCATCATCGATGAATTAGAACGTTTCCAACTAGAGCGCACCGCGCGCCAGGTAGCGCCGCTAATCGCCGCATTGCACGACCGTGCCGAACAGATTCGCCTAACTGAACTCGAGCGGTTCAGTGTAAGACTCGACGCTCTTGACGCTGACGCACGAAACGTTGTTGAAGCGCTCACGCAGGGAATCGTGAACAAGCTGCTGCATGAACCTACGGTAAGAATCAAAGATGCCGCAGGCACCGCGCGTGGCGAACTGTTCGCAGATGCATTGGCAACTCTCTTCAATATTGTTGAAGCATTCGAACCGGTTTCTCCTGAACAGTCCCCGGAGAGTGACCCGGCGCCGGAGTCATGACCCGCGCACTTCGGATAGCGACGCGTGGATCCGCGTTGGCCCTTGCCCAGACGGAACGAGTTGTGCGTTTGTTGGGCGTACCAACGGAACTGGTCATTGTGAGTACCAAAGGTGATCGTGACACCGTTGCTCCGATTCATGCCATTGGTGGCACGGGTGTATTCACCAAGGAAATACAAGACGCCGTGCTTCGCAACGATGCCGACATCGCGGTGCACTCGGCCAAAGACCTTCCTTCTTTAACTCCAGATGGTCTAGTGATCGGTGCTGTCCCGGAGCGTGACGATGTACGTGACGCTCTGGTCGGAGCGACACTCGATGAGTTGCCAACTGGTGCCCGAGTTGGAACTGGAGCACCGCGTCGCCGGGCGCAACTGGCTGCGGAGAGACCCGATCTCACCTTTGGAGAATTGCGCGGCAACATCGCTACTCGGATGGACAAGGCGTCTGAATTCGGAGCGATCGTCGTTGCAATGGCCGCAATCAACCGCCTTGGATTGGGTGATCGTGTCGCTCAGATCCTAGAAACGTCGGTGATGTTGCCTCAGGTTGGCCAAGGCGCAATTGCTGTCGAGTGTCGGTCTGATGATCAAGACACCCTCGACACGTTCGCCGGTATCGACAATGCGCAATTGCATCGCGTGTTGAATGCGGAACGCGCGTATCTAGCTGAATTGGGAGGCGGGTGTAATTTGCCATGCGGTGCGCTTGCGAGCGAGTCAGCCGATGGAATTATTAGTCTTGAGGTATTGCTGGCGAACTTGGACGGCAGCGTTGTGTTGCGAATCTCCGACAACGGTACCGATCCCGAACACCTCGGACACACCCTTGCGCGACGCTTACTCGATGATCATGGTGGAGCACTCTTGTTAGAGGACTCGCGATGACGGTGTACCTCGTAGGGGCCGGTCCCGGAGATCCAGGATTACTAACGATGCGCGCCGCGGAATTACTGCGACTCGCGGACGTTGTGATCTATGACCGCCTCGCACATCCCTCCCTGCTTGGGCTCGCTCCATTCGACGCGATTCTGATCAGTGTCGGTAAGGCGCCTGGCAACGTCGAGATGGACCAGGACGGAATAAACGCGGCATTGGTGGAGCACGGCCGATCGAGTCGCGTAGTTGTGCGCCTCAAGGGCGGCGACCCCTTTGTCTTTGGCCGAGGCGGCGAAGAGGCGGAAGTACTTTCAGCCGCAGGAGTTGCCTTCGAGGTCGTGCCTGGTATCACCAGCGCCGTCGCTGCGCCCGCATACGCCGGAATCCCGGTAACCCACCGCGGCCTCTCAACGCACTTCACCGTAGTGACGGGCCACGAAGACCCAGCGAAAGGCCGGAGCGACACCGATTGGGAAGCGCTCGCGAAAACCGGAGGGACACTCGTAGTCTTGATGGGCGCCAAACACCTTTCGGAAATCTCGGCACGCCTGATGGCTGGAGGCCTATCACCCGACACTCCGGTAGCGGCAGTCAGGTGGGGGACAAGGCCGGACCAGTCGACTGTGCGAGCAACACTCGGCACAATCGCGGACGCTGGAGTCCAAGCTCCGAGCGCAATTGTCATTGGCGCGGTAGCTGCGATGAATCTTGCTTGGTTCGAAACGCGCCCGTTACAAGGCCGCACGATCGTTGTGACACGAGCGCGTGAACAAGCGAGTGAGTTAGCTACGCGCTTGGAACTGCTCGGTGCTTCGGTGATCGAATTTCCAACGATCGCAATCGAAGAGATCGAGTTCGACTTTCCGGCGTTACATCGGTATGCGTGGCTTGTGTTCACCTCTCCCAACGGTGTTGAAGCATTCTTTGAACAAGGGCTCGCGAAGAACGGATTCGATTCACGAGCGCTAGCTCACTTGCGCATCGCGGCGGTCGGGCCATCTACCGCGCGGGCATTAACAACGTATGGGATCAACGCTGATTTGGTACCAGAGAAATTTGTTGCCGAGTCGCTGCTCGAGTCTTTCCCTGCTCCAGGCGCGCCCGGTGAACGAATCTTGCTAGCAGTTGCGGAACAGGCACGCGACGCATTGCCGAACGGGTTAGTCGATCGCGGCCACGTTGTAGACGTCTTAGCTGTTTACCGAACTGTCGCCGCCAAGCCACGCGATGACCAACTAGACCTTGTGCGCGACGGCACCTTCGATGCGATCACGTTCACATCGAGTTCAACTGTCACGAACTTCTGCGATCTCGTCTCCCTCGGCGTAGACGTTTCCCCACTGGTCGTGTCGATAGGACCGATCACAAGTGCGACGGTCCAAGCCAGCGGACTGAAGGTTGGGATAGAGGCGAACCCCCATACCATCGATGGAGTTGTTGAGGCAGTCGTTAGCGGCCTCGCCTAGAGGTTTGGGAGTCGGGACGGCGCTCGGCCTAGCCTGGTATCTATGAGTTTCCCCGAGCATCGTCCCAGACGGTTGCGACGCACCGAGGCAATGCGACGCCTCACCGCGGAAACACACCTATCGGTCGATGACCTGGTCGCTCCTCTATTCGTCAAAGAAGGCATCGAAGTTCCTGAACCGGTGATCTCAATGCCTGGTGTGTTCCAGCACACGCAAGAGAGTTTACGCAAGGAAGTTCGAGCTCTGACTGACCTCGGTGTGCCCGCCGTCATCCTCTTCGGAATTCCTGCAGCCAAAGACGCGACGGGTTCAGGAGCTGATGACCCGAACGGTGTTGTGCAGGTCGCGTTGTCGATGCTGCGTGACGAAGTCGGCGACTCGATTGTTCTCATGGCCGACGATTGTCTTGATGAGTACACGGATCACGGTCATTGCGGTTTGGTGAGTGCCGATGGAACCGTCGACAACGACGGGACCCTCGAACGCTACGCATCGATTGCAATCGCGCAGGCGGATGCCGGTGCAGATGTGGTCGCGCCCAGCGGGATGATGGATGGTCAGGTCGGTGCGATCAGGTCCGCACTCGATGAAAACGGCCACACGGAAGTAGCGATTCTGGCTTATGCCGCCAAGTACGCGTCTGCTCTTTACGGCCCGTTCCGCGACGCCGCCGAGTGCTCTCCGCAATTTGGAGACAGGCGCGGCTACCAAATGCAAGTGACCAATGCGCGCGAAGCACTTGATGAAACAGCGCATGACATAGGTGAAGGCGCCGACATGGTTATGGTGAAGCCAGCCCTCGCATATCTCGACATAATCGCATCGGTGCGTCAGAACTTTGATGTACCTGTTGCGGCGTATCACGTGAGCGGTGAGTATTCGATGCTGAAAGCAGCAGCAGCGAATGGGTGGATAGACGGCGACGCTGTGGCGCTAGAGCATCTGATGGCGATCCGTCGTGCTGGTGCTGATTTTGTGCTGACTTATCTGGCCCGCGAGGTTGCGGAGCGCCTGAACGCGTGAACGACGAGTTGTTCACGCGAGCGAACCGCGTGATACCGGGAGGCGTCAATTCGCCCGTGCGTGCATTCAAAGGCGTAGGAGGCGACCCCTTCTTCGTCGTAAGGGCTCATGGTTCGCATCTCATTGACGCAGATGGAAACGAGTACCTGGACTTTGTGCAGTCTTGGGGTGCCTCGATTCTGGGACACGCGCACCCGCGCATTGTCGAAGCAGTCCAACGAGCTGCGTCGGACGGCACAAGTTATGGCGCGCCAACTGCGCGTGAAGTTGAGTTAGCGGAAGCAATCGCAGACCGCGTTGCGAGCGTTGAGAAGGTCAGGATGGTGTCTTCAGGCACGGAAGCGGCGATGACCGCGGTACGCCTCGCTCGTGGGATAACGGGCAGAGCCAAGGTAATCAAGTTCGAGGGCTGCTATCACGGACATGTAGATGCGCTGCTCGTCGCAGCTGGTAGCGGTGTTGCAACACTCGGGTTACCCGACACTGCGGGTGTGACACCAGGCGCTGCGGCTGACACCGTTGTGGTTCCGTTCAACGACATAGCCGCGCTCGATGAAGCCTTCGCTGTTCATGCCGACACAATCGCTGCTGTGATCGTTGAAGGTATTCCGGCCAATATGGGTCTGGTTCCACCGATTCCTGGTTTGCTCAAACACATAGAGCAACTATGTGCGAGCAATGGGACATTGCTTATTTTCGATGAGGTGATTACCGGGTTTCGTCTCGGGCTGGGCGGCGCGCAGCAGTACTACGAAGTGAAACCGGATCTTTCGATCTTCGGAAAAGTTATCGGCGGCGGTCTCCCACTAGCCGCTGTAGGCGGCCGCGCTGATCTGATGGACCATCTCGCGCCAATCGGAGACGTCTACCAGGCTGGCACGTTGTCAGGTAATCCGTTGGCGACAGCGGCAGGACTTGCCGTCATCGCCGAACTTGACGACGGTGTGTATGAAGAGCTCACACAGAAGGTCGCAAAGTTCGCAACGGACCTACAAGATGCCATCGCATCTTCGGGATTCGAAGTGCAGGTCCCGGTCGTTGGCACGCTTGCAGGAATCGCGTTCTTCAAGGATCCGGTGCGTGACTATGCAGAAGCGAAGGCCGCCAACCACGAGACCTACGCAAAGTTCTTTCACGCGATGCTTAGCCGCGGAGTGTTCTTTGCGCCCGGGGGCTACGAAGTGATGTTCGTGAGCATGGCTCACACCGACGAAGAACTATCAAGAACCGTCGAGCAGGCAGCGATGGGTTTCTAGGTATCTTTGTTGGACTTTTTGCGGCGGATCTTGTCTATGTAGAACAAACTCGCGAAGAACCCCCAGAAGAAAATCACGAACAGCACGAAGGCAGCACCTCCGCCGCCACCTTCGCCCGCTGCGTCGATCAATTGACCGTCGTTGCAGCCCGCAGCGAACACAGCGAGGCCCAAGACTGACGCCAATCGGATGCCCGAGCGCCGGGTGAATACCTGCAGTGCGTTCAACGTATTCCTCATACCGGTTCCAACGTCTTGTCTTCGGCTGCATCCAACTCGGGTTGCTTCTTAGGCTGCGACGCAGCGGTCATCTCCAGTAGATCGCGTTCTCGCCAGTGCAAAGCGAGCAGGAACAATGCAAACAGCGTGCCAGAAGCCAGGAAGGCAACGAATGGCGGCATGCGCATTGAACCAAGGTCGCGAACGAATACAAGGCTGTCGATGCCTTCGGACTCGTCGCAAACTGGAGGCGGTATTGGGTCGCCGAACGGAACAATCATCTTTGAGGAATCGACAGGGCATAGGTCTGCCATCGCGTAGAGCGGCTCGTGCAGGCTCACATGCACCCACGGCCAACCGCCGCCGGTCGAGACGTCTACCTGGCTGAATATGGTTCCTCCGCCGGTCTCGTACACATCCTTGACGATGTAGTCCGAAGCAGATTCGTAAACCGCGAAGCGTGCGGTTGTGCCCACTTCCTCGGAGATGGCGCCTGTCTCGGTCGTATTTACCAGCGCCTGATCTACAGAAGCTTTTACGTTTGTCATCTCTGCGATGTCGACTTTGTTGCCCGTCGTTCTGATCGTCTGAACAGGTGCGTACGGTGACCTGGCCGTGTCTCCGCCATCGATTGATTCGAGCGCAAACCATTGGGGTATGCGCCCTTTGAGTGTGGTTAGTGGGAACGATGTAGTCATCCACAATGACGCCATCAACATCATTAGGCCAGAGAGACCGGCACCAGCGATCAGGAACCCGAGGCGCGCGCCCAGGTTGGTTGCAAGCAATAAGTAGATAGTTCCGCAAAACAGGCTGATCGCTGCGATGAATACGAGTACCCCGAGGATCGTCGGATACCAAAGACTCCGTTCCGTGAGCCCGCCGCTTGCAAGGACTGCTGCATTAACCAACGACGTTCCCATCACAGACCTCGTTCAAACGTGATTACGGCGTCGAGTTGACCCTTGGTGAATATCTGGCCGAAGTGAGGCATGCGGCCAGAGGAGATGCCGCGCACGCCGTATCCCTTGTTGGCCTCGACACCTTCGGCTACCCATGCGTATTGCTTTATATAACCCGGAGTGTTCGGATCACTGAACGGATTTCCAGGGAACTGTTCCGTCACAGCACCAGCTCGCAACGATGGCCCGAATGCGCCGCCACCTTGTGGTCCGGGCAACGGAACCAGCGGATCACTCGGCTCGTTATAGGACCAGCCAGTCGTGTGGCAACGTGCGCACTGCGTCATGAAAAGCAACTCGCCTTCACTCGAGCGCTCCACTTCGGCGAGATAATTCTCAGCGCGCTTTACGGCAGTCTCGGCAGCAATGACTTTCACTTCCGCCACTATGCGAGCCGGCGCGGTCTCTGCAGCGGCGCGCTCTGTTTGGGCGTCTTTGAGGCGCCCCTTTGCTATGTCGACTCCACTGGTGGCTTCGTCTTGAAGTGCGGCGATATCGGATTGAACTCTCGCGCTTGCCTGGGCTGGCGAGACCTGGATGCTCTTGAGGTATGCGACGATGTCACTGATCGCTTGGTCGTTCTTTGGTCCACCACCCTTAATTCCCCACGCTGGCATCGGAGTGCCGGGCCGCCCGTAAATCAGGATCTGCGATACCTGTTGCTCTACTCGGCCGCAACCATCGGTGCCAGCCGTGACTTCCTCTTCCGTGCACTCGTTGAAGCGCCAGAAGAGTGTGTCCAGAGCGGGCGCGTGCCACGACACTTGTACCGCCCTACCTTCGAGTTCACCTTGAGCTTCGGGCGTGATTACGAACGGCGCTGACCCGCCCTTAGCGTCGACGCCGTGACAGTTGGCGCAGAGCAACGAGATGGCGTTGTTGTAAGCGGGCATGGAGTCGTTCGCAAACAGCACCTCGCCGCGAGCGATTGCACGTTGTTCGAAGCCTTCTGCCTCAGCTCTTTGCCGCGACGGTTCGAGTACCCAGTAAAGGGGAAGTGACACCGCAACGATGGTCGAGAAGATCAGTGTCCAACGCAAAGCGCGCGTTAGGTGTTCATTTTCTAGAGTGTCATCATCGAAGAAAGGTGTGAGGTTTTGAGCCTCTACTTCGGTCGGTGTACGTCGCACAGACAACACCCGATAACCGATAACACCAAAGATCACACCGACAGCAGCGATGTTGATAATGAAGATGAGTGTTCGTAACGTGATCGCGAGTATCAAGGTCGCCTCGAGGTATTGATGCGGTGTTGGTCCATGAAGATCAGCCGCCCACGCATGGGGGACCTTCGGCGCCTTGGCCGGTGGTATCGGTTCCGATAGGTGCACCCTCGATCGGAGTAGACGTGTCGATCGTGATCTTGCCTGTGCTTATGTCGAGCATGAAGTGATCCATGCCACGGGGAGCCGGGCCGCCTGTCTTCTCGCCGACCCTGTTGTATTTGGAGCCGTGGCAGGGGCACTCGAACCATTGCGAACTCGGACACCACGGCACCTTGCATCCAAGGTGCGGACACTTCTGATAACTCGCGATTATTCCCTGCTGCATCCCCGGGATGAGCAGAGCGTATTGCGGGACTTTCTTTGCCTTTCCTACAGCAGCGGTCGGGAACGGAAGTAGGTAGGTGCGGGCCGCTGGGACGTAGAACGGTATTTTGTTTTCGGTCGTGAACGCGAGTACATCGTCGAGACTTGAACTGACATCGACTTTGCCACCAAAGCCACCCGCCGACTTGGCATAGAGGAAGCTGATGCATGCCGCGCCGAAAGCGCCGAGGCTTATCGACATCGTTATAAGGATGCCGCGGTTAAAGAATTGCCGCCTACTGATCTGGATCTCGTCGTCGCTCGCGGGCTGCAGCTTTGTTACTTCGCCACTATTGCGAAGTGCGGGCACTCCGTCGGCACCTTCTTTTGTTTCATCTGCCCGATCTCGCGCATCTGATGAACCGTCATCTAGGTCGCCTGCATCCGGGTTGGAATCGGCGTCGCGACTGCGTGTCTCGGCGGTGAGAGTTCCCGTGACGTTGCCCGTTACATCCGTTGATGCGCGGCGACGTCCGGTAGCGAAAATCATCACCGCTGCAAAAATCAGCAGAACCGGGATAGCGATGACAAGGGCGACTGACACTGGCAGAGACTCCTAGAGCTCGAAGAAGATTCCGTCGTTCCACGGGAAAACAAAGTTGAAACCTGCTCCCCGGAAGAACGAACCGATGATTACTAGTACTGCCCAGAACATCAAAAAGATGGTGAACACGGAGATCGCAAACTTGCGGTCCTCTGGCCTATTTGAAGTGGTCTTGTCGACATATGGGGCAATCATGAGCAAGAACAAGCCCATGCCTGGGATGGTCACTCCGGCGACCATCGGGTGGAACATCGTCAACAATTCCTGAAGGCCCAGGAAGTACCAGGGTGCCTTTGATGGGTTTGGCGTTTGGTTGACGTCGGCGAGGCCAAGAAGGGGTGCGCGCACCAGCGCAGAGAAGATGAGGACCATCGCGCTACAGGCGAGAGTTGCAGCGAACTCGACTACGAGAAGGTGCGGCCATGTGTGGACCTTGTCGACGGCTTCGCCGCGGGTTTGCTGGATGGACCCGGACTTGACGACCGTTAGCAGTCGCTGCGTGTGTCCGTCTGGACCGGTGCCTGTCGGGGCCGCGATCGGAGCCGCCTTCACCGCTGTTGCAACGCCACCACCAGAAACTTCTTCGCCCTCGCCACCAGCGAGTGCTGCCTTACGCTTACGCGAGCGTTCGAGCAGATGAGCAGGGACGCCGCCCTTATCGTCTGTGATTTGTCCGGACCCCGCTTCAGCCGCAGCAGCGACCGGGGCCGCAACTTCAGCGACCGGGGCCGCAACTTCAGCGACCGGTTGGTCGGTTGTCGCGGCGTCTGTAGTGGCTTCTTCTGGAGCGTCACCGCTGGCCTTGGCGAGTTGCGCTCGTCGTTCGGCCGCGCGCTTTTTAAGGTGATCGGGGAGTTCAGTCATGTGCTCTTCCCGTTAGAGAGGTCCACTGATGCCCCCATCCTTACGAACTCGCCAGAAGTGGACGGCCATAAAGATCACAATGACGAACGGCAGTAGCAAGACGTGCAAGGTGTACCAACGCAACAAAGTATCGCCGCTGATTTCTTTGGAACCCAAAAGTGCGTAACGAACTTGGCCACCGAATACTGGTGTGTAACCCATCATGTTCGTACCTACCGTCACTGCCCAAAGTGCCAGTTGGTCCCACGGCAACAGGTATCCGGTGAACGAGAGCATGAGCGTGAGCGTGAGCAGGATTACGCCGATCACCCAGTTGAACTCTCGCGGTGCCTTGTACGCACCGTGGTAGAAGACTCGGCTCATATGCAAGAACACGGTGAGCACCATTAAGTGCGCTCCCCATCGATGCATGTTGCGAACCATGGAACCGAACCACACAGCAGTTTCGAGTTGCTGGATGTTGTTCCAAGCGAGTGCCTCGGTTGGGCGGTAGAAGAACATGAGGAAGATGCCGGTGACCGTGAGCAAGATGAACAAGAAGAAGGAAAGTCCGCCGAGACAAAGCGTGTAACTCACCTTTACGGCATGTCGCTTCACCTTCACGGGGTGAAGGTGGTAGAGCACGCTGTTCATCACGACGTATGAGCGGTTACGCGGGCTGTCTGTGTAGCCGTGCCTGAAGATGGAACCCGGGCGGAAGATCGAGTTCATTACTTGCGAGTTGCCAACCTGCTCGCCGAGTTTTTTCGAGCGCGCGCGCAACTTCGTTCCGATGCCGCGGCTCTCGTCGCTCCCGCCGCTCCCGTTGCTCCCGTTGGCACTGGCCACGAGTGTGTCTCCTACTTTTCTGTTCGAGTTCGGCAAAGTCGCCGAACGAGTTTGCGTTCTAGAACCTCAGGCCGTACGCGTACCCATTGCGCGGAGTGCGGGTATGTGGATCTCCCTCCGCGCTTTGGTCTGTAATTTTTCCAAGAATGATTACTCCAGTTGGGCACCGGTCTACGCAAAGCGCGCAGCGGGTGCAAGCGTCTTCGTCAACGATAAATGCGACTTGGTCGCGTGGGTCTTCTCCGGGGAGTTCGGTGCCAATCGCTTCATCGATAGCCGACACCGACACCATGTGGATGCACTTCCACGGGCAGATATCGACACAGCCTTCACACAGGATGCATTCGGCTTGGTCGATGTGCAGAAACTGCTTCGGTTTCACAGTTTGCGTGAGGTATGCCGTGTCGACTTCTTGCAGCACGTAGTTAGTAGCGAATACGGGCATCGGTGGATTCGCGTCGGTCTTGGCCATTTGCCTACGCCCTCGCTCGAAGTGGGCGACCGAAACGCGACTTGCCAAGTTCTTTCGGCGGCGCACTTTCCAACTCTGCAACCGTCTTGCGTTTTTGCCACAACACGATCAATGCAATGTTGATACCGAAGAAAACGATGTAGATGCCAACGACGACGATGTCTCTGATCGCCTTCATGTCGATCGAGAGGGGCCAGTCAAGCGAATTGTAAAACGGAATCGCGGTCGTCGACTTGACGATGTAACTGTTCGTTCCCCAGAGCAGGTACTTGTCCGCGAACGTGATGAACTCACTCGGGATAACGGCGTAAGCGAGCAGCATCATTGCGAATACATATGTAGCGCCCGCCATCGCCTGTGCCCAGGTGGTAACCGAGTCGGACTTTGGTCGCCGCAGAGCTATCAACAGTGGGATCGCGAATATCACCAATAGCACCGTCGCCCAGATCAGACGGCCGCCAGGTCGCAAGAAGGCGATATCGGGTAGCAGGTTGGGCATTGGCTGCTAGATCTCCTTAGTTGGTCCAGTCGCGACACTTTTGCGCGCCCAGAACCTCAGTGCTGACGTTGTTTGATACCACGCTATGTCGGCGCAGGATACATCGACGGGTCCGGGGAAAGAACGACCTATGCGGACCTGCAGTACCCCGTCCGCCCCCGATCCGCGCGACGATGCGCATATGCCATCACCGAAAGGGGATACCTACGATGCTTTGGTAGTCGGGGCAGGCCCATCCGGTGCAGCGACCGCCTATTGGCTTGCCGATCGGGGCCACAGGGTTCTCGTAGTCGAGAAGAAGCATTTCCCGCGCGAAAAGACCTGCGGAGATGGCCTCACCCCAAGGGCAGTGCGACAACTTTGTGACATAGGCCTAGCGGAGCCGTTGAGCGAGTTCCACCGGTATGACGGGCTGCGATCGATCGCCCACGGGGTAACCCTCGAGTTGGAGTGGCCAGAACACCCGACCCTGCCGGCGCATGGATATGTAGTTAGACGTAGAGATCTGGATCAGATGGTGGCCGAGCGGGCGGTTAAGGCCGGTGCCACGTTGTGGCAAGGGGCAGAGGCCCTCGAGCCCGTGTTTGAAGGTGGCCTGGTGACCGGGGCCGCTATCCGCCGTAAAGAAACGGGCACGGTGGAGACGGTATCGGCTCGGTATGTTGTTGTTGCTGACGGTGCGAACTCCCGTTTTGGGCGCGCCCTGGGCACCTCACGCGATCGCTCGTATCCGATGGGAATGGCGATTCGGGGTTACTACCGCTCTGACATGCACGATGACCCATGGATAGAAAGCCATCTAGACCTTCGGGACAGCGATGGGAACCATATGCCCGGATATGGATGGGTTTTTCCCGTTGGCGATGGCACCATAAATGTGGGGGCGGGACTCCTCGACACATTCACCGGCTTCAAGTCCGTCAACACAACCAAGCTGATGGAAGCGTTCACGGCGAGCGCCCCTGCTTATTGGGGCATCTCGACCGATACAGCCGATGGCCCGTGGACTGGTGGAAAATTGCCCACAGGCGGATCCGTACTTCCAAAAACCGGACCTACCTGGATCGTCGCGGGTGATGCGGTCGGCGCAATCAACCCATTCAACGGTGAGGGCATCGCGTATGCGTACGAGACCGCCCGAATGGTGGCTGATGCAGTAGATGAGGCTTTGGTGACTGGCGATGGGCTCGCGTTGGCCCGGTACCCGGAGCGTTTGGACGAGGTCTATGGGCTCTACTTCAAGGTGGCACGCTTATTTGTGAAGGCCATCGGAAATCCTGCGGTTATGCGGGAATTGACACGCGTAGGTTTCCGGTCAAAGACCCTTATGGAGTGGGTGCTTCGGATTATGGCCAACCTCTTGCGGCCCGAAGAGTTAGGACCGGCAGAGGCGGCTTACAAGTTGGCATCGAGAATCGTTTCTGTTCTACCGGAGCCATAGAGATGGCCGATACGAGGGGCTCGGGAGGCAGCGTGGACATGGGCCGTTTGTTGTTTCTCGATGAAAACCTCGGTGGGCACGCCACCATGCACCTCCATCTATTCCGAGCGCTCAATGACTACCCCGATCTAGACGCAGTGCATATTGCGGTCCCGCCGTCGGGTTTGGGTCGTCGTATTTTCGGAGCCCAGATACCAGGGCTCGCCGGGCTCGACCTCGATTTAGCGGGCCTGCGTGCCCAGCTGGTACTGAGCCGCCAGGCCGATTCGATGTTGCGCAAGGCAATCTCCGCTGGCCCCGTGGGAGCGATTCATGCCTATTCCCAGCATGTTGCGTTGAGCTCGGTGGGTCTAATCCGCAAATATCCGAGCGTCGTTTCAACCGACGGGACAGCGGTGCAGAACGCAGATCAGTTGCCGTTTCGGTACCCGACTCGATTCACGCCGCATGTCACCGCCCTTGCGGAGAAGTTCGAAAAGAAAGTCTTTGAAGCGGCAACGATTGTGGTCGCCCAGAGTGAATGGGCAGCAAACGGCATCCGTGAGAGATACGGAATCAACGATGACCGGTTGCGGGTGATTCCATTCGGAATTATGGCGCCACCCCAGGTGCAGCGCCCGGCGGCCGACCCCGTGGAGATTACTTTCACGGGCAATACGATCCTGCGCAAGGGCGGAGTGCAGTTGATGCGGGTGTTCGCCAACCGACGTTGGCATGACCGAGGGGTCGTGTTGAACATGGTCACAAGGGACACGGTGCCGGAAATGCAGGGAGTTAGGGCGTTCCCAGATTTGCGCCCCGGCGACTCCCGATTGACGG
>SHUZ01000045.1 GCA_009694415.1 Acidimicrobiia bacterium | reverse complement strand
AGACACGCCATGGAGCGCGACACACATTGGCCGTGTCGCTGCTGAATACACGGATATTCCTGCTGGCGTATTGAACATCGTGACGGCGGGCGAAGCGGCGGCAGTTGGCGAAGTCCTCAGCGGTGATTCCCGGGTGGACATGATCTCGTTCACTGGATCGACGGCAACGGGTAAACGAATCATGGCCCGCGGCGCGGAAACGCTCAAGCGAGTATTTCTTGAATTGGGTGGCAAGTCGGCCAACATCATTCTCGATGATGCAGATCTCGCCGCCCAATGTGGGTCCGGCGCGATGGTGTGCATGCACGGTGGACAAGGCTGCGCTATTGGAACGCGCTTGTTGCTACCGCGATCTCGTTATGACGAAGGCGTAGAGCTGTTGAAAGCGTCGTTCGAGGGCTGGAAATATGGCGACCCCACCAATCCAGAAAATCTTCAAGGCCCGCTGATCAATGAGCGTCAACGAGAACGCGTGCTTGGATATATAGAAACGGGCAAGGCCGAGGGGGCGCGCCTCGTTGTGGGTGGCGGTCGCCCAGCACACCTTGAGAAGGGTTATTACGTAGAACCGACGCTGTTCGTGGATGTGGATCCAGATTCGACAATTGCCCAGGAAGAGATTTTTGGACCCGTTCTCGTGGTAATCCCGTATGACGATGACGATGATGCCGTGCGCATTGCAAACAATTCGCGCTACGGACTATCTGGATCAGTCAATGGCCGAGACTTGGACCGCGCTTATGGAATCGCGAAGCGCATTCGGACGGGGACAGTCGCCGTCAATGGCGGTCAGTGGTTCGGCCCTGATTCGCCTTTCGGCGGTTACAAAGAATCTGGCCTCGGGAGGGAGCACGGCGTACCTGGTTTCGAGGAGTACCTGGAGACCAAGACCATCGGACTCCCGGCGCCGGGTTAACGGCTGCCTAGGCTCGGGTTATGCCAACGCTGATCCTGTTGCGACATGGACAGAGCACATGGAATCGAGACGGTCTGTTCACGGGCTGGGTCGATGTCAATCTCACGGACCAAGGTGAGGCCGAGGCCGCGCGTGCAGGGGACCTGTTGCTCGAACATGGGTTAGCGCCCGACCTACTTCATACATCCTTGCAGCGGCGCGCTATTCGCACAGCGGAAATCGCCCTTGCAAAGTGCGATCGCACTTGGATACCTGTGCGCCGATCTTGGCGGCTCAATGAACGGCACTATGGAGCACTGCAGGGGAAGGACAAGCGACAGACGACAGATGAGTTCGGGGCAGAGCAAGTGAAAATCTGGCGTAGATCGTTCGATGTGCGGCCACCCGAACTGGAGGGAGACGCGAGTGCCGATCCCAGATATGCCGACGTACCTGCTGATCAGATACCCCGTGCCGAGTGCTTGGCCGATGTCGTCGCGCGAATGTTGCCGTACTGGACCGACGACATCGTGGCCGATCTGAGAACGGGCAAGACGGTGCTCGTGGCGGCGCACGGGAACTCGCTGCGCGCACTCGTGATGCATCTCGACGGCTTGTCGAAAGCCGAAGTTGTTGAATTGAACATCCCCACGGGTCAGCCGTTGGCGTACGAGTTCGACAACCAGATGAGGGTGCGAAGCAGTCGGTACCTGGATCCGGCAGCGGCAGCGGCAGGTGCGGCTGTAGTAGCCAAACAAGCAGGCTGACTCCGGTAGTCTCCTGCGCTATGTCGTTGGGGCCGGAGTCTGTTCGGTTGGATGGTCATGTCGCTGCAGTGACCGGCGCAGCATCAGGAATCGGCAGGGCAACCGCGCTTGCCTTGGCGTCGTTCGGTGCGAATGTCGCTATTTGCGATCGTGATGGGGACCAACTAGCGAGTTGTGCGACGGAGATTGAAGGACTTGGGCGCCAGGTATTTTCGGCTGTACTTGACGTGCGTGAACCGGAGCCGGTGCAGGCTTGGTTGGCCGCTGCAGTCGGGCAGTTAGGTGGACATCTCGACACTTTGGTTAACAATGCTGGCGGTGGATTCCGTGCGGCGTTCGTAGATGTGAACGACAAGGGCCAGGATTCACTAATTCGTGAAAACTTCTCGAGCGTCACGCACTGCGTCAGGGCTGCCGTTCCGTTGATGCGCGCTGCCGGCGGATCGATCGTAAACATCACTTCGATCGAAGCACACCGCGCTGCTCCAGACTTCGCCGTATACAGCGCGATGAAGGCTGCAGTTGCGAACCTCACCCAATCACTCGCTCTTGAACTCGGTTCTCAAATGATTCGCGTCAACTGTGTTGCACCCGATGTGATTCCTACGCCAGGAATCGGCGATATCCCCGTAAAGACACCACTGCCTCGTGCGGGCCATGTCGATGATGTTGCGGCGGCGGTCGTGTTCCTCGCGAATCCATCGCTCTCCGGGTTTATTACGGGGACGACTATCCATGTTGACGGCGGCAATTTGGCTTCTGGCGGATGGCATCGTTCTGCCGACGGTTCATACACAACCTGAGGGAGTGCGTTTGAAGCTCGGCATTGTTTTGGGTGCGCTCAATCCGTATTTCCACTTAGCGGCGGCGGAAGCAGGCGAAGCGCTTGGGTACGAATCGGTATGGATCCCCGAACATCTTGTACTGCCGGTCCAGATGAGCCGGTCACCACTTGCCGGAAAAGAGCATCCACCCGTTCCTCCTACGACACCGGTTTTCGACGCGTTTGCATATCTGGCATTTCTTGCTGGGCGGTGTCCATCACTTCGGTTGGGTACACACGTTTACAACCTCGGCTTACGGCATCCGTTCATAGCGGCCAGGGCGATTCAAACCCTCGATCTTGTAAGCGGCGGGCGCGCCGAGGTTGGCATCGGTGCATCGTGGTTGGAGGAGGAATGGATAGCGGCCGGGCTCGATTTCAAAACGCGAGGCCGCCGCTTGGATGAAACGCTCGCGGTATGCAAGCGTTTGTGGACCGAGCCCGAGGTTGCGCATAGCGGAGAGTTCTTCTCCTTCGATGCAGTCGCGTTTGAGCCGAAACCAATTCAGCAACCTTGGCCGCCAATAATTGTCGGAGGAGAGAGCAGCGCAGCTTTACGTCGCGCTGCTCGCGACGGTGACGGCTGGATCGGCATGGGTCATACCTTCGAATCGGTAGTCGAACCGATCAAAAAGTTGCATAGCCTTCGTGAGGAGTTCGGCACCGTCGAAAAGCCCTTCCAAATCTGCATAGGAAGTAAGGAACTCTCGAGAGGTGATCTAGCGCGATGGGAAGATATAGGTGTTACGCGGTTACTCGTCGCACCGTGGAGGAAATCTGCTGAAGCAGTTGATTCCCTCGCGCGGCTCGCGAACGAGGCCGAACTCCAACCGCGATCGACTAACTAGATCGGTCTGGCCTGCCGCGGAGAAGGTTATCGGGGACGTCTGCGAAATCTCGGATGGTTCCCATGGCGCGGAATGCGATTGGCATGCGCTCTACCTGCATTGAGTAACACACCCCGGTCATTATGTTCGCCAGGTCTTGCGCTACAGGGATGGCCTCCAGATTCATGCCCCTCCCCATCCCAATGTCGCAAGCGCGGCGCAGCACGACTGCGGCCTCCGCATGTTCAGCGTCAAGATGCTCGTCGGCCCAGCGCATGAAGCCACCCTTCCAAGGCGCATCCGTAAATGGCTCCGGGGCGACTAGCGCTCGGTAGCCATCTTCTTGAAGTTCGAGATGCCATTCAAGGAGGAGGTTGCCGTCGCGCCATAGTTGCGGGGTTGTCTTGCGATCAATGAGTGGTGGCAGTTCAATGTCGTACTGCCGTTCGTCTAGGCCGCGGGCGGCATGTGACACACATAGTCCGGCGAGGTCGAACTGGTGCGTGCATGCCTGGCGCGGGTCGGCGGCTCCTGCGACCGCGGTACACCGTTCAGATAAGACCATGCCGACAAGCGGATCGAGTGCGGGCCCTGCGTCGGGGCACGTGGTCCATGGCCAACGAAAGGGTTCCATCGAGACGCCGGTTACGTGTCGCCCGTCATGTAGAAGCCTTACTTCGAAATGATGGAAGTCATCCTCGAGGCCTCCCCAAACT
This sequence comes from Acidimicrobiia bacterium, assembly GCA_009694415.1. GTDB lineage: Bacteria > Actinomycetota > Acidimicrobiia > IMCC26256 > JAENVU01 > SHUZ01. The sequence goes on along the minus strand of SHUZ01000045.1, from coordinate 10,338 downwards.
TCGCCCGCACTGACCCTTGCGAGACGGATCCGCCGCCTGTACGGGCCATCTTTCCTGCCAATGCGGATCGGAGGGCCGGATGCTGGTGACGCAAACTCAGGCGTTTGTTCCTCAGGCATCGTCTGGAACTGGATCGCCGACGAACACAATCGTACGACTAGCGAACCGCCAGCGGTCCGGGTTGCGGACAAGGCGATCGAAATAACGGCCAGCAATAGTGATCGAGTATTTGTGGCCGGAGCGTTTCAGATAGCAGAAGTCGGTCCATGCGCGCGCCGTCTCGCGATCGGGGGACACGTCAATGACGTAGTTAAAGGAGATGTGTTGTCCTGGGTCCTGCCCTGGCTTCTGGAGAGCGATGTTGTCATGGATGGCCTGTCGGCCGGCGTGGGTGTTACCGATGATGGTGAACGTTGCATCATCGGTAAAAAGTGCAGCAAACTCGTCTGCGCGATTGTCGTCGTAGTGGTGGCAATACTCGCTTAGGAGTCGACGTATCGCGGACTCATCTTCCAACTTGCTCATGCAGAGCGACTCGTTCCTTCGGGATTCCTCGGACTAAGCAGGCTTAGGTGCGCGCACGTTGATTGCAAGTGTGAAGATTGTCTTCACGACGGGATCACCGGTCGTTTGGTCTTTCCACTCCGTCTCTTGCACATAGAACTCGAGTTTGCCGCCACTCGATTTCTCTTTCTCGTAAACGTCTGTCACTGTTGGTGTGCCTTCGAGCACGTCGCCCACCCTGGGCCAACGGAAGTACTCAAACGCCTGCTCACCGTGCAAGATTGCTCTGCCGGGGCCACGCAACTTCTCGATCGGAAGTCCCGCAGCACCACCCGTTCCAACCGATCCCCAGAACGGCATGACGAACGGAAATGTCGGAGGTACGGGGGCATCATCACCGTCGTATACGGCGTCGCGGTCTAGTAGGGCGTTTGCGAAAACGCGCACTGGGCCGCGCTCGATCCGAACGGTTTGAGTCTCTCCCGTTGTGCCCTTCAACTCCTCGAGTGCCACAGGCTTTGCTCCTATTTAGGTTTTGACGCCATCGTCTTGTCCCGGCGGCGACGATAGCGCGCCAAGGCGATGTTTCATCACCTTGCCCGTCGCATTGCGGGGTAGCTCCTTCACCACTGTGACGACACGGGGCCGCTTGTAATCGGCGAGCCGTTCCGAACAGAATGCGAGCAGGTCGTCTACGTCTGGATTCGCCGCCTCTTTGAATACTACGAACGCCGCTACGTCGTCCCCGAGAATGTCATGCGGGATACCTACAACAGCAGCTTCTTGCACGCCGGGATGTTCGAGCAGCACGGCTTCGATGTCTGTCGGATAGATGTTGTGACCTCCGCGGATGATCAAGTCCTTCTTGCGTCCCGCGATGTAGAGAAAGCCGTCTTCATCCAAGTAAGCGAGGTCTCCACTTCGGAGCCATCCGTCTGCAGTCCAGGTGCTCGCAGTGGCTTCAGGATCCTTGTAGTACTCCCGTTGGGTGCCGGCCATCCGTATGAGTAGTTCGCCGACTTCGCGCGCGTCGCATTCGTTCCCGTCTTCGCGCAGCACCTTCAATTCCATTGGCCCAACGGGACGACCTACGGATCCAATGCGTTTGGTCACTTCTTCTTTCGGCATCACGATGTATGCCGGGCCAGCCTCGGTCATGCCGTACGAGTTCGACACCGTCGCCTCGGGAAGGCGCGTCTGAAGTGTTGACAACGTCTGCGGGGCGAGAGGCGCGCTACCGATGGAAATCGAAACGAGACTTGTTAGATCCGGTTCCGAAAACCGCGGGTGAGCAACTAGCAATTCGGCCATTGCAGGTACGAGGAATGCCATGCGCGGCTTCTCGCTCTGTACGAGGTCGAACCAGCGGTTCGCATCGAACTTCGGTAAGTAATAACCGCATAGGCCCATCTTCATTGGGTTGTAGATGAACGTGATGCCAGCGAACGTAAACATCGGCGCGCCATGTATCCAGCCGCTGCCGGTCCATTCCGGTTCACGGTTGGGAATCGTTGCGACGTTGCGATGGCGAACGGCCACGCCCTTAGGAAGTCCGGTTGTGCCAGAGGTGTACATGATGTCGGCAAGGTCATCGGCGTTGCGGGCAATCTGGATGTCGGACCCGTCATCATCTAAAGCCGTTTCGAGATCAACTACATCTGTGTGATCGGTTGCGCCGCCGTCGCTCAGCATCAACTTTATGGACGGAAGCTCAGCGCGAACCGCCACAGCGGTGTCCAACAGCGATTCACATGTGATCAACGCCGATACTTCCGAGTGCCCAAGGATGGTCTTGAGTTCCGGGATCGAAAGGCGCGTGTTAGTTGGTACGACGACAGCTCCAGCCTTGTGAACGGCAGAGTACGCAACGATCCAGAGAAGTGCGGCTTCACTTGGCAAGTAGATGGAGACCCGGTCATCGGCCTTGATTCCGCCGTTGATCAATGTGCGGGCCAACTGGTTTGAGCGCATGTCCCATTCACTGAAAGTGATCTCAGTGCCCGCATCTAGATCGCGATATGCGACCTCGGACGGATCACGCCGCGCCATGAAGCGCAGTTGGTCTACTTGAAGGTCACCCCATTCGGCCACGGTCCTCCTTTGTGCGTTCGTTGCTAACGCTAAGGGGGGTCATCAAAAGCCCATCTGCGGGATTTTGCTGCCGCGCGGGACCGGAGCGAACAGGTCTGCCTTACCCGCGATGAGTTCCTCAATCGTCCACCTACGGTCGCCCGCATCGAAGTCGTTCACGAGGGACCATCCGCGCATCAAGTACGCATGACTTCCCCAAACCACAAATACCTGTCCGCTTACATCGGCTGCTGAGTCAGATGCGAGGAAGCCGACGACGGGAGCGACGTTGTCGGGGTCCCATTCGTCATACTCGCCAGGCTTAGCAGCCATGAATTCTTCGGCTCCCGGAACACCCGACGTCATGCGCGTGCGCGCTCGTGGAGCAACTGCATTCGCAGTGACTCCGTACTTGCGCATTTCACGGGCTAAGACGATCGTCATGGAGGCGATCCCTGCTTTAGCGGCCGAGTAGTTCGCTTGGCCTGCCATTCCAAAGAGGCCAGATTCGCTGACGGTGTTGATGATGCGCCCGCCAACCAGGGCGCCGTCGTTGTCCTTGGATTGCTCTCTCCAGTACCCGCAAGCGAAGTGACTCATCGCGAAGTGGCCCTTGAGATGGACGCGGATTACGTCGTCCCACTGCTCTTCGGTCATTGAGAACGTCATCGCGTCGCGCAAGATTCCGGCGTTGTTGACCAGGATATCGAGGGTTCCGAACTCCTCTATGGCTCTGGCAACGGTTGCTTGGGCGCCAGTCCACGTCGAAACATCGTCGTGAGCCGCAATTGCCGTGCCCCCTAGGTCGCGAATCTCCTGTACGACAGACTCAGCTGGCGATGGATCGGTGCCGTCGCCTTCCCTGGCGCTACCGACATCGTTCACCAATACCTGGGCGCCCTGAGCGGCGAGCAGCATCGCTTCGCCGCGACCTATGCCACGGCCCGCTCCTGTAACGATTGCGACTTTTCCATCAAGCAAGCCCACGGTCTCCCCCTCGGGGCGGCACGTTACAGGACGAGGTCGCCATGTTGCGCGGTCGAGCATCGACCGTCTGGCAGGCTTGGCCGATGCGGGTTACGTTCCTTGGACACGTCGGTATGTATGTGGAGACCGAGGGCGGGTCGGTTTTGTGTGATCCGTGGTTTAACCCCGCGTACTTCGGATCCTGGTTTCCATTCCCTCGCAACGACCGGCTCGACGTGGAGCCTTTCTCACGGCCCGACTACCTATATATCTCCCATCTGCATCGAGACCACTTCGATCCGATTTGGTTGGAAGCTCACGTCGACAAGAGCGCGAAGGTTCTGCTTCCTGCGTTTGAACTCGACCATCTCGAACGCGCAATGCGCGGTCTCGGGTTTACGGATTTCGTTCGTACTGAGAATGCGAACCCGGTCTCTTTGGGAGCTTTGGAGGTGGCGATCATTTCGATGACATCGCCCGCCGACGGCCCAGCGGGGGACTCGGCGCTCGTATTGGCAGACAGCAGCGCACGCATTTTGAATCAGAACGATGCGCGCCCAAGAGACATGGATGATCTTGAAGCATTGGGGCCATTCGATGCTCACTTCACACAATTTTCGGGTGCAATTTGGTATCCGATGGTCTACGACTTTCCGGCCGACGAGAAACATGCACTTGGTATTCGTAAACGCGCGGATCAGATGGAACGAGCTGTGCACTACTTACGCGATATTGGGGCGCGGCACTTGTTCCCCGTCGCGGGACCTCCATGTTTCCTGGACGATGATCTATTCGCGGCCAACGATCTAGGCGATGATCCGGCAAATATTTTCCCAGACCAGACCGTGTTTCTCGACCTGCTGAATGACGAGGGGATCAGCGGTGGCGAATTGCTAGTTCCTGGAACGATTGTCGACTTTGCGCGCGATGGTTGCACGTTGATTCAACCGACAGGCGAACTCGCGCCAGATTTCATCTTTGCTGACAAGCGTGCATACCTTGAGAGTTATCAAGCCGACTACGTAGCCTGGCTTCAAGAAGAACGCGGTTCATGGGGTCGGGAACAGATAGATGTAGTGGGTGCATTGCGCGACTGGTTTGAACCTCTGCTTGAAATGGCGCCACTGACACGCGCGGGTATTGGCGCGCCCGTCTTGATGACTCTCGTTGATGAAAAGCACGGCGACGACTTACAGGTAGTGATCGACTTCCTTTCGGGCGAAGTGCGGGAGTGGGCGGGCGAGGAGTGTCCATTCCGTCTCGAGTTCGCCAGAGGTCTCGCCGAAGTTCTCATCGACGACAGAACCGAGGATTGGGTGAATCGCCTGTTCCTTTCCTGCCGCTTCACGGCTCACCGCGATGGGCCATACAACGAGTATGTGTACACGTTTTTCAAGTCGCTTTCCGTTGAACGCATGGCTTACTGCGAGGGCTATTACTCGAGCCGCGTGGAAGCAGGAACTGAATGGTTCCGCTGTGGTGATTACAAGGTCCAGAAGCGATGTCCGCATCTGCGCGCTGACCTTGAACGATTCGGCGTGGAACGCGACGGCGTCCTCGAATGTCGTGTGCATCATTGGCAGTTCGACTTGGAGACAGGACGATGCCTGACTAGTGATGATGACCAACATCGCTTGCACACGGAACGCATCGACGGTTCAGAGACATAGTGCTCATCGATCTTCACGCACATACGACACCACGATCCAACTGTTCGCGAGCGACACTCGAGGAACTCGTCGCCGACGCGCGGTCTAGCGGTCTGGACGCGTTGTGTATTACTGAGCACGATGTCCGATGGCCCGGAGAAGAGCTAGCGGACGCATCGAGCATCCTGGGCTTTCCATTGATACCTGGCGTCGAACTCACCACAGACGTCGGACACGTGCTTGTTTTCGGGCCCTTACGTAAACCGCTTTGGATGGGGTACCGCCTCGAGGAACTTGTCGAGGAGTGCGAACAGTCAGATACTGCGTTGGTGTTGCCACATCCCGTCAGGCGGTACGCGGGTGAAAGGGCGATGAAGGGTGGGCGAGTACCGCCCACCCCTGCCGAGGTAGCTGACCTTCCTCAGTGGGGACTCGTGCATGCGATCGAGGCGATGAGCACCCAAACCACTCCGCTCGAACACGCGTTGACCGCATCGGCTCTAGGTGTTGTGCCGCGCCCTTCAGTCGGTGCTAGCGATGCCCACGCTCCGGGGCGCGCGGGCACCTATGCCACGGAAATCGACAGAGTTGTGCGAACAGCAGAGGAACTCGCGATGGAGATTCGGGCCGGCCATGTTCGGCCGGCATATGGCGCGACAAGAGATGCCTGACACGGGCGTCAGGCTACGATCCCGCGCACCAAACCTCAGGAGATTTCAACCATGACCGACGCAGTTATCGTTTCTACCGCTCGCACCGCAATCGGGACCGCTCGCAAGGGAGCGCTATTGGACGTAAGTGCGTTCGATCTAGCCAAGTACTCGATTGCCGAGGCGCTGAAGCGCTCTGGCGTGCCGAGCGACGACGTCGATGACTTGCAGCTAGGGGAGTCGCTACAAGGTGGAGGCGACATTGCGCGCTACGCAGCGGTTGATCTTGGGCTGACGAATGTTCCCGGTGTTGCCCTAAACAGGCACTGCGCTTCTGGGATGGCATCGGTGCAGGGCGCAGCAGCGAGCATTCGCGCCGGAATGGATCGAGTAATTATCGCCGGGGGAACGGAATCAATTTCGAGTTCACCGGGTGTGATGAAGCGGACGCTGGGGACGGACGACATGGCGGCATGGATGTCCCCGAGCCATCCTGAGACCCCCGAAGCGCCTGCGTTCGACATGTCGATCACGGTTGGTTGGAATACCGCACAGAAGGCGAACGTCACGCGCGAGGAGATGGATGTATGGGCATGTGCGTCCCATGAGCGTGCGGTCGCTGCCATCGACTCCGGAAAGTTCGAAGAGGAAATATTTCCTATCGAAGTGGTTGATCGTGCGGGCGAGACATTGATCTTCGCAGTCGATGAGCACCCTCGACGCACGACAACGCTCGAGAAACTTGCGTCCCTGAAACCGTTGCACCCGGAGATTGAGGGTTTTTCGATCACTGCTGGCAACTCATCTGGTCTCAACGATGGATCCGCTGCAATGCTTGTTGTCGCAGATGACTATGCCTCGGCAAACGGGTTGGCGCCGTTAGCAATCGTGCGTTCTTGGGCATCCGCTGGAGTTCCCCCGAGCGACACGGGTCTTGGTCCCACATTCGCCATTCCGAAAGCGCTTGAGCGTGCTGGCCTAACGGTCGCCGACGTAGATCTGTTCGAAATCAACGAGGCGTTCGCGTCGATGTGTGTGGCAACGACACGCATCCTCGGCATCTCCCACGACATCACCAATGTCAATGGTTCCGGGTGCAGCCTCGGTCACCCAGTCGCGTGCACGGGTACTCGCATGATTGTCACGTTGATTAGCGAACTGCGTCGCAGGGGTGGCGGCATCGGCGTCGCGAGCATGTGTGCTGGTGGTGGGATGGGTTCTGCCACTGTCATCGAGGTTTCTGCCCCCTAACGGGTAGCGAACAAGCAACTAACAGGCGAGCAGCAATTCCGTTGGAATTGGTTGCGCAATATTGCAACCGACCGGACCTGTTCCCACTACCTCTACCGTCCAGATGGCGCCGATGCGCTGCACGACGATGGTTTGTCGTGGCAGCGCCGCGCCGGGTTTTGGCGACGTGTTCGCTGCGGCCCAAATCGGAATGGAGGGCGAGAGTCGGCAATCGACGACGACAAAGGTTCCGACCGCTCCAGCTAACACTGGGTTGTCGCTCCCCTTGATCGCCTCGTCGATGACTGCGAACTGAGGTCCGCAGGTCCCGTTATTAGTCGGGGCTGTGGTCGGGGTGGGGCTGTACTCGCTCGGGAGCGTTGTGCTGGGTTCGTTGCCTACGGTCGATGTGGTGGTTGACGAACGCGAAGGCGCCTTGGTGGTCGACGCCGTCCCCGTCTTCTTGGAGTCGCCACATCCAGAGAGGAGTGCGGCTATAGCCACGGTTGCGACCAGACATCTAGACACGTTTCGCATCTCTCAAACGTGACACATCTAGCACCGCTAAGCGCGCATGCCCCGCCGTGAGGGTTCCGGCCGATTGCTGACGGTGCGAGCCGCGCGGCAAGGTAGCGTCATACACATCGATGCCGACCTTGAACTAGCGCTTGAGTTAGCCAAACTCGCAGATGAACTAACGCTGGAGCGTTTCCGGGCGCACGATCTGTTCGTAGAACGCAAACCCGACACGACGTTTGTCACCGAGGCCGATAAGGCCGTAGAAATGCTCGTTCGCGATCACCTTGCCGTTGCGCGTCCTGACGATGCGATCCTGGGTGAAGAGTTTGGCAACCAAGGGGTGGGACCGCGACGTTGGATCGTTGACCCCATCGATGGAACGGCGAATTTTGTGCGTGGAGTACCAATTTGGGCAACGCTCATCGCTTTAGAGCAGGACGGCGAGATTCGCGTAGGGGTTGTTTCTGCACCGGCGCTCGGCCATACGTGGTGGGCCGTTCGCGGCGAAGGCGCGTTTGTCGATGGACGTCGAATTGCAGTCTCCGCGGTGAAGGAACTTGCAGATGCGCAACTGTGTTACGCGGATGTGCCTTCGTGGGATCACTTTCGTGGTTCCTCAAAAGAGTTCCTGAAACTCGCACGAGAGGTTTGGCGAACTCGGGGAGTTGGAGACTTCTGGCAGCACATGCTTGTGGCCGAAGGAGCGGCAGATATCGCTGCAGAACCAATCGTGAACATTTGGGATCTCGCTGCAGTCCTCGTAATAGTCGAAGAGGCCGGCGGACGATTCACGGACCTCGATGGCAATCGCACTCCCTCGGGTGGAAGCGCGGTGTCGAGCAACGGCTTGTTGCACGATGCCGTACTAAAGGCGTTGTGCCTCGAGGGTTCATGAGCAACGCGGCTGGACGTGAAATTGCGGTCGGCATCGACATCGGCACATCATCGGTAAAAGCGATTGCTGCTGATGCAGATGGCAATGTGATCGCGCAGTCACGGGTGCCGCACGAAATTCGGATTCCCGCGCCTGACCGCCTTGAACATGATGCGGCAGCCGCGTGGCGCGATGGCCCACGCGAAGCGCTGAAGGCGCTGGAACTTGAGGTAACTCCTGTAGCGGTGAGTGTTAGCGCAATGGTGCCGTCCCTCGCTGCGGTAAACGAAGACGGGGTGCCGTTCACGCCCGGATTGCTTTATGGCGATGGGCGAGGAAGAAGCGAGGCCGTTTCATCAAGTCCAATTGAAAGTGGGGAACTGCTGGCGTTCCTGCGATGGACCGCTTCGCAAGCGCCGGATGCTCGGGGATATTGGCCTGCGACAGCAGTCGCTAATCATGCACTGAGCGGCGAAGCGGTGCTCGATACATCAACCGCGTCGACGGCGTACCCGCTTTTCGATTGGAAGCGGTGGGATCCTGAGTTGGCTGCAAGCCTGAATATCAGTATCGAACAACTTCCGAAGTTGGTGCCTACTGGTTGGGCATGCGGCCATGTTGACGGCGATGCCGATGGCCCTGTGTTGGCATCGGGTTGCATCGACGCACTCGCAGATCAAATCGTTGCTGGTGCAGACAATGAAGGCGACGTGCTCGCGTTGCTCGGCACAACGCTGATAGTGAATACGGTAACGACGAGCGAATCGGATGTTCCGGGTTGCTGGGTGATCCCGCATACCGCAAGAGGCAAGTTGCTTGCTGGGGGCCCTTCCAATGCAGGCGGTCTGTTCCTGAACTGGGCAACACGTATTGCGGGCGAGGTCGACGGAGACGATGAATTACATCCTGACCGCGTACCCGTATGGGCCCCGTACCCGCGCGGCGAACGTGTACCTCTGCACGACCCAGACAGGCGCGCCGCGCTAGTCGACCTTGACCTGACCCACGGACCAGCCGCGATTAGGTGCTCTGCATTCGAAGCTGCAGGCTTCGTTGCCCGGCGCAACATCGAAGCTGTGATTGCGGCCCATGGAACTGCACCGCGCCGGATTATCGCGACAGGCGGCGGCACCCGCGTCGATGAGTGGGTGCATGCTCTTGCGTATTGCACGGGTCTGCCGGTCGAGTGCACTGCGGTGCCAGAGGGAGCTGCGTTCGGCTCTGCATTCTTGGCGCGTTGCGCAGCGGGTCTCGAGGCTGATGGCATGACCAGCGCGAGTCGGTGGGCGCGCCAAGGGCGAACAGTGGAGCCAGATCCAATTTGGGTTGAGGCCGCGAAATCTAGGTACGACCGGTTTCTCGACCTTTCTAAGTAGGGGAGCACGGTGCCCAGAGCAAGGCGACCCGTATTGCTGTGCGGTTTCCAGGTACCCTGACGCTGATGTCATATGTGCCTTTTGATGTAATGGGACAGTTTTCTGGCGTCGCGGGCGACGTGCGAGACCCGTATCCGGCTTTCCACGCCCTGCGGACGGACTCGCCGGTAGCTTTCAATGGCGACGGCGATTGGGAGGTCTATTCGTACGACCTCGTCTCGCAGGTGATGCGCGACAACCAGTCCTTTCCGTCGGGATCAATTCGCGAATTGATGAGCGTCGTTATGGGTCCGTACCCGCTGGTCGGCATGGACGAGCCGGAACACGGGCGCCTTCGTTCACTGGTCGCACAAGGATTCCGCCAAAAGAGTCTCGCCCATTGGGATGCAGATCTGGTCGGACCGGTAGTCGACGAGATGATCGACGGTTTCGCGGAACGTGGCAGTGCGGAGTTGGTAGAGGAGTTCACATATCGCTATCCGGCGATGGTCATCGCTGAA
>SHUZ01000044.1 GCA_009694415.1 Acidimicrobiia bacterium | reverse complement strand
CAGATCTTGTCGCTGAGAGTCTTGGGCATTCTTGGTTGCTCCGGGTCGGTTATGCGTTATGACGTTGCCTGGGGTTACGGGTCTCTCAGGATAGGGGAGCAACGATCGAAAGGTCGATCGGATATATGCCTCCCGCCGAGGAGGGCGAGTGATGATCCTTCATATCGACGATTGCTAGTTGCACCAGAGGAATTTCCCCCAGTGCCGGTTGATGCGTTGGAGGATTGGATACGCCTGCCGGCCAGTGATGGAGGATTGGATACGCCTTGAGACGTTAGAGGCGCGCGCTGGGTCTACCGCGACCGTGCCTCGTCTAGACCCGGGCGGCATCTTGCGTTTCCGAGATTCTTGGGTTGCTTTGTCGCCCGTAGAACAAGGAATCGCAATAGCACTTATTGATCGTTTCGGAGCAGTTGTTGGACACGAAGTCCTCTCGCGATGGGCATGGCCTAGTGGCATACCGACTCGCAATGCGCTTGATGTCCACATGCTTCATTTCCGACGTCGGATAGCGCCGGTCGGCCTCGAAGTGCGCACGGTTCGTTCCCGTGGTTATCTACTCCAAGCCGTGACCACGAGCGCCGAAATCTAAAGATAGTCAGGGAATCTTGAAATGAACATTGGCGATGTCCTTCTAGACATCCTTGTGGTGCTTGTTGCCGCGAAGATCGCGGCTGAGGTCGCAGAACGAATTCGGATCCCAGCCGTCGTTGGCGAGATCGTTGCTGGCGTCCTTGTCGGTCCCTCGGTACTCGCTTTAGTTGGCTCGAGCGAAGTACTGCTGGTTCTCGGCGAACTCGGTGTGATCCTCTTGTTGCTGCAAGTTGGGCTCGAGATGGATGTCAAGGGACTCGCCGCGGTAGGCCGCGCGTCGATGAGCGTCGCGACGATCGGAGTAGTGCTCCCAATGCTTGGCGGCTTCGCCGTCGGTATGGCGTTCGGCGAAGTCGCGAACGTATCTCTCTTCCTTGGCGCGGCCCTTGCAGCCACGAGTGTTGGCCTAACGGCGCGTGTGTTCAGTGATTTACGCGCGCTGTCATCGATCGAGGCAAGAACTGTGCTCGGTGCTGCGATCGCCGATGATGTGCTTGGCCTAGTGATCCTGACAGTCGTGGTGCGCATCGTCGCGGATGGCAGTGTCTCTTTGCTCGCTGTCGCAGGAATCGTTGCCGTCGCCGCTGGATTCCTCATCGTGACTGTCACGATCGGAGGTCGCCTTGGCCCACCATTGTTTCGGTTTGTGCAGCAACACTCACGGTCTGCTGGGACATTGGTTACGATCGCTCTCGCTTTCACGCTCGCGTTCGCCCAATTGGCGAGCGTCGCGCGTCTTGCGCCAATCGTGGGTGCATTTGTGGCCGGCCTTGCTTTGTCACGTAGCGATCAGAAGGAACGCATAGAGCGGGAGTTGGCGCCGGTTGGGCATCTCTTCATCCCGGTGTTTTTCCTTGGGATCGGTATCGCTGTAGATGTTGGTGCGTTCTTCGATGGCCAAGTGTTGGCGATCGCCTCGGCCCTGCTTGTTGTCGCGGTGATTGGAAAACTGGCCGCATCATGGGGAGCGGTAGGGACGCCAGGTGACCGATGGATCATTGGGTTAGGGATGCTTCCCCGAGGCGAAGTCGGACTGATCTTCGCGACGATTGGATTACAGCGAGGCATCCTCGACGATCCGCTCTTCGCTGCCCTCCTGCTCGTGGTTCTTGCTACGACCCTGATGACGCCGCCCTTATTGCGACGGCGTCTCGAAAAGGTTCGAGATACGACTTCCCAGATAGAGCCCGATGCGATGCCAGATCTCGGGTGGCTATGGGTCGACGATGGTGTAGTCGATCTCGCTGCTGAACCTTCCGAAAACGAGTTGCTCACAATCGCCCTTGAAGCCGCGGGTGCTGTCACAGGTGGAGCGCGCCCGGGAACCAGGCTGCTCGATCGCCTAAGCCGGGCCAGTCAGGGCGAGGCGGTCTGGACTCCGGCGGCGACCGAACTACTAGTCGACTTGATCGCTCACGGGAATGAACGAACGTGGCGATTCTTGGAGACGACAGGTGTACTAAAGCGCTCGCTGCCTGAACTAGCGAACACCGTTGAACGACGACGAGCCGACCCTTTCCTAATTGAACCAAGTCATGTATTGAGGTTCGAACTAGTAGACAGAGTTGGCACACAAGTAAAAATCGATTCGTTCGCGCGCGCGGCCTACGCACATCTGACGCATCCCGAGCGCGTTCTGCTGTCGGCGCTCGTGCTCGAGGCTGCAGGCGAGGACAAGTCTGCGGAACTCCTAGCTCGTAACCTCGTGGGTCGCCTTGGCTTAGGTCACGAAGCCGAAGATGCGGTGGCGGGTTTGGTTGTAGACGCCGCACTCCTGCGCGCGGTGGCGGGCCGAGTTGATGGGTTAACCGAAGAGTCCGTTCTTCAACTCGCTTCTCATATCGAACGATCCGAGACCGCGTGGTCCCTCTACCTACTCGGGCTCGCATTAGGAGATCTAGACCCGCCACAGCGGAGCCGGCTAGAAGAACTGACCTCGCTTGTCGTCGCAATGATTGAGCACTCAGCACTTGCGGGAACGGCTGTACGAGACCTTGTCAATCAGCGTAGAGACGAGGCGATGCGCCTCGTCGCCGAAGAGCCTCAACTCAAGAATCGCATTCGTCACGCCCCGCGATCAATAGTGCTTGCGCTCGACGCCGCCGCGCTCGCGCGGCACGCGGCTTTGATCGAGCCACTACCGCAACGCGGTACCGCGCGTGCCACGGTAAGCGTGCTTGGTGCGAGCGATTTTCGCGTGGAAGTGGCTAGCCGTGACAGGCCGGGATTGTTGGCAACCGTAACCGGCGTTCTCGCTGATGAAGGTCTCGATGTAAATGATGCGCTCGTTGTCACATGGGGAGACGGGGGTGCAATCGAGAGCTTCCAAATTGGATTGAAACGCGACTCCGAATCACCGGCGGCCACGCGTTTAGTTGGATTGGTAGAGGCGGCATTTGATCGTCCTCTAAGCGCTCCGCCGAATCCAGATGCGGAAGTTCGCTTTGATGACGCGGGATCACCCTGGTACACGCAATGCGAGATTCGCTGTGTGGACCGTGCCGGTCTGTTGCATCACGTTGCGGTCGCGTTGGCTTCCGCGGGCGCGAGTGTCCACTCTGCGCAGGTAGAGACCGTAGGTGGAACTGCTATCGATAGGTTCCAACTCACCGACGCCAATGGGGCAAAACTTGGACGCGAACACAAAGAGTTAGTTCGAGCGGCTGTTTTGGGCGGTGTTGTGCCGCGCAAGAAGCGGTTCGGTCGTGGCTTCGCGTTGTGACACGCTGATCTAATGCGGGTTGGCGTTGATACGGGCGGGACATTCACGGATGTCGTTGCCGACGACGGGAGCGTGGTCAAGATTCCTTCCACGCCGCGAGATCCTGCGTCTGCGGTTGGTGCTGGTATCGAAGCGCTAGGCCTTGGTCGTCCTGTTGTTCTCGCTCATGGGACGACAGTGCCAGTCAATGCATTGTTGCAGCGACAAGGGGCGCGAGTGGCGCTCGTCGCGACAAGGGGATTTGCCGACATCATCGAGATTGCGCGCCAATCGCGACCATCTTTGTATGACACTTTCGTTGATCGGCCGACGCCGTTAGTCCCCCGCGAACTGCGATTTGAGATTACGGGACGAATCGATGCCAGCGGCCACAGGGTCAATGACCTCGACTTCACGGATCTTGACGCGATACCGAATGATGTGGACGCAGTAGCTGTGTGTCTCCTGCATGCCGACCTCGACGCGACCGACGAGATCGCGGTGGCTCAAGAGTTGCGGAACCGCGGCATGGATGTCAATTGTTCACACGAGGTCTCGCCAGAGTTCCGCGAGTATGAACGCACAGTGACGACGGTTGCCAATGCGTATCTGCGGCCGATCTGCCGGAGGTATCTCGAGGCGATCGATGATCTCGGCGAGACGGTGCTCGTTATGACTTCGGCCGGTGGCCTGGTACCTGCTCGCGAAGCGGCAGCAACACCTGCAGCACTATTGCTATCGGGTCCAGCGGGCGGCGTGCGCGCTGCATCGGCTTTGGTTACTGCTTGCGGATTCGGCGATGCGGTTGCATTCGACATGGGTGGTACGAGCACGGATGTCTGTTTGATTCGTGGCGGTGAGCCTGAACCGACCGCTAGTCACGTGGTCGGAGGCTTTCCGATTCGACTTCCTTCGTTGTCGATCCACACGATCGGTGCTGGAGGCGGTTCCATCGCACGAATTGATGCTGGAGGCGCTCTCGTTGTTGGACCGAACAGCGCGGGAGCGGTACCGGGACCTGCGTGTTACGGCTCCGGAACCGAGCCGACCGTGACTGACGCCGACCTAGTTTTAGGGCGGATTCCAGAGGGATCATCGTTTCCGGGCATCGGAGTGCTGCGGACCGACCTAGCGCGCACCGCGCTCGCACATGCCGGGGTATCTGCAGAAGGCGTAGTGCGCGTCGTCGATGCTTCCATTGAGCGCGCTGTCCGACTTGTAACCGTGTCTCAAGGCGTAGATCCGCGCGAACTTGTGTTGGTCGCATTCGGTGGAGCGGGACCGCTTCATGCGTGCGCGATCGCAGAAGCCCTCGAGATGCGGGCTGTGATTATTCCGCCGAGAGCCGGTGTGTTTTCGGCGGTCGGTCTGTTGACGTCACCAATGCAGCGTGATCTTGTGAGGTCTTGGCCGACTCCTAGAAGTACCGACGGGCTCGCCGATGCACTACGGAAGTTGGAAAACGACGTTTCCGGATTGCTCGAGGGTTCCCCGATGGTCGAGAGTTTTGTTGATTGTCGTTACGAAGGCCAGAGCCACGAAATCACAGTCAGTTCAATCGAAGAGTTCGCGATCGAACATGAGCGACGCAACGGATACATGCGACCCGGTGTTCAGGTCGAAGTAATCGCGTTGAGAGCGCGAGCGCAGGTTGCCGCACAGGTCGATCCTGCAGCGTTACCCGCACTCGTTCGGCATAGCGCGCGTGGGCCGGAAGTTATTAGTGAGCCGGACTGCACCATCTGGATACCGAATGGTTGGCGCGCCGAGCCCGGTCCTATCGGTGCGTTGTTGCTTGAAAGGTCTGAACAATGACCGAACTCGATCCAGCCGATCTCGAGATCTTGACTTCGAGGCTCTCTGGCATCGCATACGAGATGGGCGTTGTGTTGCAGCGCGGCGCAAGTAGTCCAAATATCAAGGAACGCCAAGACTGTTCTGCTGCTGTGTTTACCCCAGAGGGCGAGTTGCTTGGCCAAGCGGAACACATTCCCGTTCACCTCGGCTCAATGCCAGCTGCCGTTCAAGCCGCAATTGATGCATGTGGACACGCAGTCGGACCAGGCGGCCAGATCATCGTCAATGATCCGTTCGCTGGCGGGACCCACTTGAATGACGTCACGTTGGTTGCCCCCTGTGTTGTTGACGGAGTGCTCGTTGGGTGGGCGGCGAACAGGGCGCACCACGCCGATCTAGGCGGTATGACTCCCGGGTCAATGCCGCCGGAGGCGACGCACATTGCGCAGGAAGGATTGCGTCTCCCTCCCGTTGTGCTTGACGATGGCATCGTCGAGATATTTGTCGCGTCGTCAAGGACTCCAGACGAGCGCCGCGCCGATCTCGATGCACAGATTGGCGCAAACCGCTTGGGGGTTGCACGGCTTGCAACATTCGCTGGCTCGCCATTTGCCGAGGTTGTGGATTACGGAGAACGGCGCATGCGGGCCGCGATCGCTTCGCTCCCCGACGGAGTCTGGACAGCGGAAGACGTTATGGATTCGACGGGATCACTCCCGCATCAACAATCGCCAGCGCGAATAGCACTGACTCTTGTCATCGACGGCGACACTGCGACGTTCGATTTCACCGGAACAGACATGCAGCGTCCGGGCAACGTCAATGCCGTGCACGCGGTGACGGTGAGCGCGGTTGGGTTTGCATTGCGTGCCGTGACCGACCCGACGATTCCCGCCAACGGAGGAGCGCTGCGCCCGGTACGCGTGGAAGCTCCGGCAGGGTCGATTGTTGCAGCCGCTTTCCCCGCGGCCGTCGGCGGCGGCAATGTAGAAGTAAGCCAACGCATCGCGGATGTCTGCCTGCGTGCACTTGCAGCAGTCGCACCGGAAAGAGTGGGCGCTGCTAGCCAGGGGACGATGAACAACCTCCTAGTCGGCGGCGAAGGATGGGTGTATTACGAGACGGTCGGTGGCGGGCAAGGTGGCCGTCCTGGACGCGCGGGAATGAGCGGCGTCCATACCAACATGACAAACACCCGTGATACGCCGGTCGAGGCGCTGGAGCGCTTGCTCCCGATGAGAGTCGTGCGTTACGGGTTACGTAGAGACAGTGGTGGCGCCGGTGAGTTCGCCGGAGGTGATGGCATCGTCAGGGAACTAGAGATGTTGGAGGCGGTGACAGTGTCAATCATTAGTGAACGACGCGTGACTCAACCGTGGGGTCTGACTGGAGGCGGTGCTGGCGCCATCGGAGAGAACTGGTTATTGCGCGGGGGCGATGAAACGCGCGCTGAACGATTGCCTGACAAGGTGACCGTTCAATTGGATGCCGGCGATGTGCTCCGCGTTCTAACACCAGGTGGTGGTGCCTGGGGGGCAACTATTCCGCGGAACGGATCGTAACGACTTCAACGTTGAGCGTTGTTTTTCGCGGGGTCTCGTAACTCGCTCTGTCTCCGACAGCCTTCCCCATAAGCACTCTGCCTAGGGGGGAAGACGTAGAAAGAACGTCTCGGTCGCCTGGCCGTTCCTCTATTGATCCGATGAGATACTCGGTCGCCTCGTCTTCGCCTTCGATGAGGATTCCTACGATCGTTCCAGGTGCCACGACATCTGCAGCTGTCGTATCGACGATTACGACATCTTTGAGCATCGCGTCTATTTGGCGTACACGCGCTTCGTTGAACCCCTGTTCATTCTTAGCCGCGTGGTAGTCGGCATTCTCTTTGAGGTCGCCTAACTCGCGTGCGCGTTCGATCGTGTCGGCGATGTCTCGACGGTTGGGTCCTGAGCGCATCGCGAGTTCTTCTTGGAGTCGATCGTGCGCAGCCTGCGACAGATGGGTTGGGTCCTGGGTTGGGTCCATGGGCGGATCAGGCTAGGCGAAGCCCTGCGAAGTACCCGTTTTTATTGCTTGAGGAAGAACAACTGGATTTCTAACTCGCCTGCGTCTGCGATCGAAGCGACGCGGGGGGTGGTTGGCTTGACGATGCCGTACTCCGTGAGCGAAATCGGGAGATGCCCAACTACTTGGATGGTCGTTCCGTCCCACCTACCCTCCAGCGGAATCGTCACGCGCCTAGTAACGCCATGCAATGTGAGATCTCCAGTGGCGTCGAATGAATTGGTAACCCCCTTTTCTTGAGGTTGCCTTAACGCGATTGGTGTAACGAGGACAAACGTTGCCTCAGGGAACTTGACCGTCTCCAGGCCTAGGCCCTTCAACGCGTCGACGCGGAATTGGGGTTCACTTGTTAGGGCCGACAGTGATGCGGTGATAGTCGCGCTCGTCACGGCGCTCCCCTTGATCTCCATTTTTCCGGAAACTTCATTAGTGCGGCCTGTAGCTGTGTTCTTGATCGCGCCGACGAATTCTTCGTCTATGCGGAAACCGGCGAACGATCCGAACGAATCATTCGGCACAAGCGTCCACGCGCCGTCGAGGGAGCCACCTTCAGAGATCGGAGTTTCTTGGATTGCGGCCGGGTCTTCTGCGGCATTGCGCAGAATGAGCAACCAGAAGGCGAGTGCCAAACCGATGATCGCGATGCCGATAAACATTAGGAATTTGCGGAACCCGCTGCGTCCGCCTTCGGCCATGGACCAAGCCTCGCGCAGTTGAGCCTTCCAGAAGTGGAAACCCACAGTGCCGGTCACGCCTGTTTGCGTCAGCACTCACGGAAATGGTTTGACCTAGGGCCTGACCTGCTGCAATGCTGTCGGTTCCATGTATTCATTTGAACAAGCAACAACGACAACAATCGTAATTTCTTAGGCGGGCGCCATTCCTGGCGTTCGCTTCCAACCGTCCACTTCGGTGGGCGGTTTTTTGATGGATGAAGCAATGATGCTTCCATTACTGCGTGAAAGAGGGTTAGTGACTTATCGCATTGGGGTCATCGGTGGAGACGGGATTGGCCCTGAGGTCATTGCCGAAGCGTTGAAGGTCGTCGATGCAACGGGCATCGCGTACGAGCCGGTTACATACGACCTAGGTGGCACTCGGTACTTGGCTACCGGCGAGGTTTTATCTGACGAGACGATCGAAGGGTTGCGATCTATGGACGCCATTTTGCTTGGTGCCATTGGCACACCCGATGTGCCGCCAGGTGTGCTTGAGCGCGGACTCCTGCTTCGCTTGCGATTTGAACTCGATTTATTCGTAAACCTGCGTCCGTTCCTCGCACCCGCTGGCCCGTTGAACGACGGTGTCGACATGATTGTGATTCGCGAAAACACCGAAGGGACTTACCTCGGAGAAGGGGGGTTCCTTCGCAAGGGCACTCCGCAAGAGGTCGCAACGCAAGGCTCGCTTAATACGCGATTCGGTGTCGAGCGGTGTATCCGCTACGCGTTTGAACTTGCCGAGTCTCGGCCGCGTAAGCATCTGACGCTCGTACACAAGACGAACGTCCTCACCTTCGCGGGCGACCTCTGGCAGCGCACTTTCGACGCCGTAGCCACCGAGTTTCCGAGTGTGACAACTGGCTACGACCATGTAGATGCAGCTTGTATCCACTTCGTCCAACGGCCCGAGCGTTACGACGTGATTGTCACCGACAACCTGTTCGGAGACATTCTCACCGACCTCGGAGGGGCGATTGCGGGAGGGATCGGGCGCGCCGCATCCGGTAACCTCAATCCCTCACGCACTGGGCCGTCCCTGTTTGAGCCGGTCCATGGGTCGGCGCCAGATATCGCCGGAACCGGTGCAGCGGACCCTCGCGCAGCAATCTTGTGCGCAGGGATGCTGCTTGAGTTCCTAGGCGAGACCAAGGCGGCTCAGCGAGTAGCGAGCGCCGTGAATGAGAGTGACGACGTTTTAGGTAGTACAGCCGAGATTGGTTCCCGTATCGCAGAGAGGGTGTGACGCAATGTCCATTGAAAAGACCCCCAAGATTTGGATGAACGGCGAACTAGTCGATTGGGATAAAGCCCAGATACACATCCTGACGCACACGCTGCACTACGGAACCGGCGTGTTCGAGGGAATTCGCGCGTACGAAACCGATGACGGCCCAGCCGCATTCCGACTTACGGACCATGTGGTGCGCCTATTCGAGTCCGCCGCAATCATGATGATGGATATCCCATACACGGTCGACGAAATAATTGACGCGATCAAACTTACGGTGCGATCCACTGGCATCCCGTCCTGCTACATCCGCCCGATTGCCTATTACGGCTATGGGGAAATGGGATTGAACACAATTCCTTGCAGTGTGGATGTTGCGATCGCATGTTGGCCGTGGGGCGCGTATCTGGGTGACGATGCCGTCACCAAAGGCGTGCGTATGAAGGTCAGTTCATGGAACCGTCATGACCCAAACACGATGCCGCCAACTTCAAAAACGACGGGCAACTATGTCAACTCGTCCCTCGCCAAAGTAGAAGCGCTCAAGGCGGGTTATGACGAGGCGATCATGCTCAACCCAACAGGTGACGTGAGCGAATGCACTGGCGAGAATCTCTTCTGCAGCCGGAAAGATGAACTGATCATGCCGCCCCCAGGCGCGGGTGCCCTCGAAGGCATTACTCAGGATTCAGTAGTGACGATCGCCAGGGACCTCGGGTACGTGGTGCGAGCAGCAACTTTGACGCGCAGTGATCTCTACGTAGCCGAAGAATTGTTCGTTTGCGGGACTGCTGCCGAGATTAGCTCCGTGAATTCCGTGGACGATCGCAGCATCCCTTGCCCAGGTCCCAAGACAACCGCCATCGCCGCTGAGTTTTCGAAGGCGGTCCGAGGCAAGACGGATCGATATAAGGACTGGGTCGAGCATGTCGGCTGAGATAGTCCTGCCTTCGCGGGTCGAGATATATGACACGACTTTGCGCGATGGCGCGCAACTCGAAGGAATCTCTCTAACGGTCGATGACAAGTTGCGGATTGCAGAGCAACTCGACTGGCTAGGCGTCGACTACATCGAAGCGGGATGGCCAGGCTCCAATCCAAAGGATGACGAGTTCTTCCGGCGCGCTCCTAAGGAGCTCAACCTAACCACGTCGACGCTTGTCGCGTTTGGAATGACCCGTCGCATCAAGGGCAAGGTCGATTCAGATGACACGCTCCGGCACCTCGTCGAAGCGGGGACTGGGACTGTTTGCATCGTCGGAAAGTGCTGGGACTATCACGTAACAGAAGCGCTCGGAACAACGCTCGATGAGGGCGTAGCAATGGTGAGCGAATCAATCGCGCACCTCAAGTCACATGGGCTCAAGGTGCTTTTCGATGCCGAACATCTATTTGATGGCTACAAAGCCAACCCGGAGTTCAGTCTGCGAGTCTTGGAGGGAGCGGTCACGGCGGGCGTAGACCGGCTTGTCCTTTGCGACACGAATGGCGGGGCACTGCCGTTCGAGGTCGAACGCATTGTCGCGGAAGTGATCGATTACTTCCGGTCCGATGTTGCAGTTGGCGTTCATCTACACGATGACGCCGGATGCGGGGTCGCCAACGCGCTGGCTGGCGTGCGCGGGGGTGCCACTCAGGTTCAAGGGACCATCAACGGATATGGCGAGCGCACGGGCAACTGCAATCTCATCACGATTATTCCTAATCTCTCGGTCAAAATGGGAGTAGAGACACTTCCTCCGGACCGCATGGAGCGCATCACGCCCGTCGCTCACCATGTCGCGGAGTTGGTCAACATGACACTCAATCCGCAAGCACCGTATGTCGGGAGCTCTGCGTTTGCGCACAAAGCCGGCCTTCATGTGAGCGCCATCGTGAAACGCCCGGACGCGTACGAACATGTGCAACCGGATCTCGTCGGGAATGGGACGCGGTTCGTGCTTTCCGAACTCGCGGGCCGTTCGACGATTCTTCTCAAGGCAGCCGAACTCGGCCTCGAACTTGATGGCCGGACGGTAAACGAAGTTGTTGACACGCTTAAGCAACTCGAGAATGCGGGGTACCACTTCGAGGTTGCAGACGCGTCTCTCGAACTTCTCATGCGCCGCGTTTCTGGCTGGGAACAAGAATGGTTCAGGGTCGAATCGTTCACGGTCGTGACCGATGACACGAGTCCAGCTCCGTCATCGGGTCATCTTCCAGACGGCGTCACTACCGAAGCAACCATCAAAGTGTTCATCGGCGAAGAACTGGTGACCGCGACCGCCGAAGGCAATGGTCCCGTGAACGCGCTCGACCGGGCCCTCCGTGAGGCGCTAGGTGGTCTCTATCCGGCGCTTGATCTGCTCCGCCTTACTGACTACAAGGTCAGGGTCTTGGATACAAACAAGGGGACAGGAGCCGTTACCCGTGTGTTGCTCGACTCCACCGATGGCGAAGAGACTTGGACGACAATCGGCGTCAGCGAGAACATAATTGAAGCGAGTTGGCAAGCATTGTCCGATTCTCTTGTCTACGGCTTGCTACAAGCATCCAAGCGCGGGTAGCAACACTTCTGATGCCAACCGATCCGTACGTACCGACCACCCTCGATGAGGAGCCTCGCCAGGCGCCAAACCTCGCTCCTGGTGTGCACATGCCGCCGAGTGTCGGTTGGCGCGCAGATCGCCCTGGCGATCTGTCTTCCGCACAGCCAGAGGGTGCGCTTCTTGGTACTCCCGGACCGAGCACTGGCTACGCGCTCACATTGGCAAACCGGCGCCGCGACGACTTGTGCCTTGCGCCGCACGAAGATGCTGAAGACGCGATAGCCGTGATTGCTGCGATAGCGATGAAGCGAGCGGGCGCCCTAAGTCGTGCACCGATAAATGAAGACGTTGAAGTCGCGATGGGCGTCCTCGGCTACTCGGATGAAGCATTGTCGGCGCGTTGGGAATTGAGGGCGGGAACCGTTCGAGGAGCAGCGCACGAGTACTCGGTCTGTCGCGCGGTTGTAGACGCCGTTCCTTTGTCTGCGCTGGTTCAACCAGTCGGCGGCGACTGACCGTGGGCCTCTTTATGCTCTCCGATGAGCTTGAGGCATTGCGGGAAGTTGTAAGGCGGGTGGCGACGACTCAGATTGAGCCGCACGCTGCAGCGGCCGATAGCGACGCATCGTTCCCGTGGGCATCTTTTGAGGCATATCGGGACTCGGGTCTCGTGCGTGCGATTTATCCCGAACACCTCGGCGGCGATGGAGGCGGAGCGCTCGCATACGCGATCGTGGTCGAAGAAGTGGCTCGCGTCTGCGGATCCGCTTCTCTGTTCGTGCTGATATCGCGCCTCGGTGTAACTCCCATCGTCAAGCATGGGTCCGAAGAACTTGCTCGCAGGATCGTTCCCCGTGTCGCGAGCGGGGAGTGGCAAGCCAGTTATTGCCTCTCTGAGCCTGAAGCGGGTAGCGACGTGGCGGCCATGTCGACGCGCGCTGTTCGCGATGGAGACAATTTCGTGCTCAACGGACGCAAGTCGTGGATCACTAATGCCGGGATTTCCGATGTGTATACGGTTTTTGCCAAGACCGACGTGGATGCTGGCAGCAGAGGGATCAGCGCGTTCGCGGTAGCTAAGGACACACCGGGGTTTTCGATTGGGAAGCTTGAAAGCAAGATGGGCATGCGCGGGTCTCCTACTGGTGAACTGTTGTTTGACGATGCAGTTGTGCCTGCGGACTGTTTGATCGGTTCTGAAGGACAGGGCTTCGCCTATGCCATGGGAGCGTTGGACACTTCGCGCCCGATTGTTGGTGCACAAGCCGTAGGCATTGCTCAAGGTGCTCTCGACATAGCGACCCGGTATGTCACCGAACGCCGCCAGTTCGGGAAGCGGATCGCCGACTTCCAAGGTCTGCAATTCATGCTCGCGGATATGGCTACGCAAGTCGAGGCCGCGCGTACCCTGGTGTATCGGGCATGTGCAATGGTCGATGCCGGCGACGCTGGGGTATCGAAGATCTCGTCGATGGCCAAGTTGTTTGCCTCAGATGTTGCGATGCGTGTGACCACAGATGCGGTCCAAATTCTTGGTGGCGCCGGGTATACGACCGAGTTCGCCGTGGAGCGCATGATGCGCGATGCGAAGGTCACGCAGATCTATGAGGGCACTAATCAGATCCAGCGAGTTGTCGTCGCGAGGCGGCTCTTAGACGAGATAAAACCGTGACCGATTCACGCGCTGTGCGCGTCCGGTTCGCGCCCGCGCCTACGGGTTATTTGCACGTCGGGTCTGCCAGAGCGGCACTATTCAACTGGCTCTTCGCGCGCCACCACGGTGGGACCTTTGTGCTTCGAATTGAAGATACCGATGCCGCGCGTTCCAGGGAAGAATGGATTGTCGGCATCCAAGACACGTTGACATGGCTCGGCCTGGACTGGGACGAAGGTCCGTTTCTGCAGGGCGACAGACTTGACCGGTATACGGCCGCGGCGGACACCCTCCTCGCTTCGGGCCGCGCCTATGAGTGCTATTGCACCCCAGAAGAAGTAAGCGCCCGAAATGATGTTGCCCGCGCCGATGGGCGATCGCCCGGATACGACGGGTGCTGTCGAGATCTGAACAGCGACCAACGCGCCGCATTGGCAGGCGAAGGTCGGCCCAGGTCAATTCGGTTCCGTACCCCTGATGAGGGCGTGAGTTCGTTCACCGATCTAGTGAGAGGAGAGGTGACCGTTGACTGGTCAACGATTGCTGATTTCGTGATTGTGCGCTCGGACGGCAGCCCGGTTTTCTTTCTCGCCAACGCCGTTGATGACGCCGAAATGGCCATCACCCATGTGCTCCGAGGCGAAGATCTGCTCGACTCGACGCATCGGGTATTAGCGATTCGTGAAGCCCTGGGCATCGATGGAAGCCCCGAGTACGGGCACCTCCCGCTATTGGTTGGTGCCGATCGAGCGAAGTTGTCTAAGCGCCATGGAGCCGTTGCTCTCGAAGAATTCCGTGACTCGGGGTTTCTTCCTGACGCGTTGGTGAATTACCTGGCACTGCTCGGATGGGCTCCTGAAGACGGGCGTGAGGTGATGACTCGCGAGGAACTGATTACAGAGTTCGACATCAGTCGCGTAACACACTCGGCAGCATTCTTCGATTACCAAAAGCTCGCCTGGATGAATGGCGAACACATTCGAGCTCTGCCCACGGATCAACTCGATGCATTGGTAGTAGACGCCGTTCGAGCACGATGGGGCGAAGAGTCCGATCGCGAGTTGGCGGTAGCGGCGGCGAGGCTAGGACAAGAACGAGCGACCACTATCAAAGCGCTC
>SHUZ01000043.1 GCA_009694415.1 Acidimicrobiia bacterium | reverse complement strand
TGTCTTGCCGCACCGGTTCTCGCCGCCGTCGGCGACCCGTGCCTCGACGAGATACTCGCTGGCACCACTACCGGAACGCTCGCGCTTGCCGGTTCCGATGGGACCTGGCGCGCCAACTCTGATCCTCGCAAGACGTTCGTCCTCGATGCAGGGTCAGCCGACATGGTCGTAGTTATCGGTGGTGCAGACGGCGGCGACTGCACAGTTGCCACGCAAATTGCTGATGACGCGCGGCGCATCACAACACTCGACAGCACGCGGCCCCTCTACGACGTCGAATGCGCAACCGGTACGCCCATCGGAACCATCGACCCAGACGCGCTCGGCGCGATCATTGAGCGCGCGACCGTTGCGCTCGCCGCCGAGTTGGTCGGCACCGCACGCCGACTCTTGGACATGTCGCTCGCCTATGCGAAGGAACGGGTCCAGTTCGGTGTGGCGATCGGATCGTTCCAGGTGATCCAACACAAGCTCGTCGACATGAGCCTCGATGTAGAACGCGCATGGAGCGCGGTGTACTTCGCGGCCATGACTCTCGCCGCCGACGCGTCCGACGAGTCGGATGGGCCAGACAGCCGTTTGGAGTGCAAGCGCGCGGTGCACGTGGCCAAGGCGACCGCCGGAATAGCCGCCAAGCATTGCGCGAAGGACGGCATTCAGATTCATGGTGGAATCGGCTTCACCTGGGAGCACGATCTGCACCTATTCATCCGCAGGGCGTACGCGTCGGAAGCACTCCTAGGAACAACAAGCTGGCACCACGAACAACTAGGAGACCTTCTCTTCTAAGCCCCCATCCGCGGTGCTCAGATTCAGCGCTGAAACAGGAAATCGAGACCGAGTACCATCTGACACGAGCGTCAGGTTTGCTTTGGGGGTAGCCGTGCAAGTAGATCTCGTCCAACTAGCGGGAAGCCGGGGTCGGCTTAGTCAGGACCCCACTGTCGACCAAGTCACTGCAGAGGTAATCCGCGGCGCGATGGAGACCATCTGCTTTGAGATGGCCGTCTATGTCTCGCGCACTGCGACCACCCCCATCCTCAACCAGTCCAACGAACGCAACGCCACGATCCTCGATGCGCAGGGCCGCCTAGCCGCCCTCTCCGTCGGCATCCCCCAATTCATGCTCACCTCCACCCTTCCCGTCCGCTTCGCCCTCGACTATCTCGGTGCAGACGAGTTCCGTGAGGGCGACGTGTTCTTGGCCAACGACCCGTATCACGGCGGTGGCCATCTCCCGGACTACAACGTGTTCGCACCCGTCTTTGCCGACGACGGCACGGGTAACAGGCGCATGGTCCTCATTGCAAGTATCCAATGCCACCACGGCGACACTGGCGGCGGCGTACCCGGCGGATACAACATAACGGCGACCGACGTCTGGGGCGAAGGTGTTCGTTGGCCCGTACTCAAAGTGATCGACCAAGGCATCGAGCGACGTGACGTCCTCTACGCTCTGCAAACCAATAACCGCATCCCGAGTTACATAGGCGACATCCGCGCGCAGATGGGCGCAGCGCAACTAGCGGTTCAGCGGCTTGGCGATGTTCTCGCGCGTTACGGCACGCCCACTGTCGAGGAGTCCGTCGACTTCATGATCGACTACGCAGCGCGGCGCTTCCGCGAAGAAGTAGCGCAATGGACCGACGGTGTGTACGAGGCCGACGCATACGTAGACCACGACCCACTCGGTAACCCCGACATTCACCTGCACGTCAAAATCACTGTTGCCGGTGACCGTCTAGTCATCGACTACACGGGTTCAGATGAGCGGCAAGACATTCAGGCGTGGTCCACGTTCGGCAACACACGCGGCTACACAATCGGCCAGATCGCCGCGATGATGGACCCCGAAATACCCAAGAACGAAGGCTTCTTCGACCAAATCGAACTCATCGTTCCGGCGGGCTCCGTGCTTAACCCGAATCCGGATCGTCCCGTCAGTGCGGGAACGCACCACCCTGGCGCCGACGTCGGCGAGGTGATTGCCGTCGCGATGCAACACGTGCTTCCCGCCAAAGCGGTCCCTCAGTCATACAAGACCGGCATCCCGACAATCATCGTCGGGATAGATCCGATAACTGGCGAGAAGTTCACCGACCACTCCGCAGAGGTATACGCCGGATGGTGCAACGCTGCGCAAGGCATGGATGCATGGGGCGCGCAAAATGCCAGCTTCGGAAATCTCTGGAAGGCGACCGCCGAGATCAACGAGAGTCTGTATCCGCACATTCAGTGGGACCGCGACTACCGCACAGACTCCGGTGGCCCAGGTCAATGGCGCGGTCTTTGCGGCAGTCACTACGAGAAGGAAGTTCTTGTAGATGCCAAGGTCTACACATACGTCGTGGGCATGAAGTATCCAATGCCGGGGATCTGCGGCGGCCTTGCTGGCGCGCCCAACAAGATGGTCATCCGCTATGGGTCCGACAATCCGTTCACGGTGAAGCACACCGCCGAGTGGGAACCCATAGCTGCGGGCGAACGCATCATGTACGACTACGGAGGCGGTGGAGGTTGGGGAGATCCCCTCGACCGTGACCCGCAAGCCGTACTCGACGACGTGCTCGACGAGTACGTAAGCGTTGAGGGCGCGCTGCGCGATTACGCGGTCGTTCTCAACGGATCTCTAGAAGACCTCACGCTCTCGATCGACGCCGAAGCAACGGCATCCGCGCGGGCAGCGCGCCGCTCCGCTCGGTGAGTCCTTCCACCGACACCGGGTACCGCGTCGGCATCGACGTAGGTGGCACGTTCACCGATGTCATCTGCGTAACACCATCGGGCGAAGTGGTGCTCGACAAGACCCCGACTGTCCCCCAGGACCAGTCGATCGGCGTGATGAACGGCCTCAGTCAACTAGCAGAGAGGTTCGGACTATCGATCGCCGACTTCTGCAGTCAAACCGACATAGTCGTCCACGGCACAACAACGGCAGACAACACAATGATCGAAATGAATGGCGCGAATACCGGGCTGCTTGTCACCAAGGGCCACCGCGACGAGATAGAGATGCGTCGCGTACACAAGGAACAGATCTGGGACCCTTCCTATCCCGCACCCACACCGATCGCGCGCCGCCGCGCAAGGATCGCGATCGCGCAACGCATGGATCACAACGGTGTAGTGCTGCTCCCCCTAGACGAAGAAGCGGTGCGCGCGGGCGTGCAGAGATTGCGTCTACTCGGCGTTGAATCAATCGCCATCATGTTCCTCTTCTCCTTCGTAAATCCCGCACACGAACTACGTGCCGCGGAGATTGTTCGCGAGGAATACCCCGACATTTCCCACATTTCACTCTCGCACGAGGTAATGGCGCGCGGCCCCGAATTCGAACGCGTCTCTACCACCTTGGTGAATGCATATGTCGCTCCGCGCATCGCAACCTATGTAGACCGTTTGCAAAACACGCTCCGCGAATCTGGATATGCCGGGCAGTTGTTGATCATGTCGTCGTCGGGTGGAGTGATGCCTCCGGAATACGTCGCGCGGCGTGCAGTGACGCTTCTTGCAAGCGGTCCCACTGGCGGAGTGATGGGCGCCACCCTCGCAGCCACCCGCGCCGGTGTGAACGACTTCATCGCGGTCGACATGGGTGGCACGAGTTACGACCTCGCCCTCGTTCGCGGCGGGCGTCCCGAGATCAAGACCGACTGGAACTGGCGGTACCGCTATTACATCGGGCTACCGATGGTGGATGTGCAGAGCGTCGGCGCTGGTGGCGGTTCCATCGCCCGCGTACGGCAAGGTGCACTTCTCGTAGGACCCGAATCGGCGGGATCTGCACCCGGCCCTGCGTGTTATCGCCGCGGTGGCGAGAACCCAACCGTGACAGATGCGGACCTTGTGCTCGGCTACCTACCAGCTACCGGCTTCGCTGGCGGTCGCATGACGCTCGATGTTGATGCCGCTCGTACTGCCATCGAACGCGATGTTGCAATACCTTTGGGCATCGATGTGATCGAAGCCGCATGGGGCATTGAACGCATCGTGAACACAAGCATGGCCAACGCAACACGGCGCGTCCTTGCATCGCACGGTGCAGACCCCCGCATCCTGTCCCTCATTGCGTACGGCGGCAATGGCGCAGTACACGCATGGGCCATCGCTCGTGACCTTGGCATCGACCGCATTCTCATTCCAAAAGCCGCGCCCGCATTCTCTGCCCTCGGAGTGCTCGTCGCTGACTACGTAGTCGATCTTGTTCGCTCATACATCGTTCCGCTGTCCCAGGTAGATGTTGTTCATATGCGAACGCTCATTGGCGAAATCGTTGAAGAAGCGCGTAAGGAAATGCAACCGGCAGGATTGGCCGACGACGCGACCTCCATCGACTTGTATGCGCAGATGTGTTACCCCGGCCAAAACTTCGATATGAGCGTTCCGCTACCAGAAGGCGCCGACTTAGACGGCGAAACCTTGTTGGAACTCGCTGAACGCTTCCATACCCAGCACGAAGCAGAACGCGGCTTCAGTTTCCGCAACCAGCAACCGCTGATGCGCGGCGTGCGCCTTGTTGCACGTTCGGAAACCCCTAAGCCCGATCACTTCGCAGAACCCGGCACCGTTACCGACGCAGCGGCGGCCCTCAAGGGCCACCGCGATGCCTACTTTGGTGTTGAGTTTGTCTCAACGCCTATTTATGACGGTCCGCAACTGGGAGCAGGCGTAACCATTACGGGCCCAGCGCTGATCGAAGAACCGTTCACGGTCATTGTTGTTCCGCCCGGATCGACCGCAACGCTCGACAGCACAGGCAACTACGTACTGATGCTTTCCGAGTCACGCGATACCTAAACATCACGTGCCCAACTTCCTCACCCGCGCCGAACGCGCCGTTCTCGCGACTGCTGCCGAGCGACTTATCCCCGCTACCGATTCACATCCAGGTGCCACCGCTCTCGGAGTCGTCGACTACATCGACGGGATGCTCGGCGCGTTTCTTGTCGATCCACCTCGCATATGGGCAGGCGGTCCGTTTTCTGGACGCAACGGCGGCGACGCCACCTTCGAAGCGTTCAGTCCACTCGGGCATCTCGAAGAACTCGCATGGCGAACACGCATCGAAGGCTCGCTAGGCATTGCACAGCGCGAACGACTCGGGCCGGTAACAGGCTGGCAACAGGATTACAGAGACGGCATCGCATCGCTCGGCACCGACTTCTGCGACTGCGACAACAGGGAACAGGACGTACGTCTAAGCGCGCTATCCGAATTCAAACAGCTGCTCTACGTACACGCATGCGAAGGCGCATACGGTGCCCCCGAATACGGAGGCAATCGCGACCTTGCCGGATGGAACGCGATTCAGTTCCCCGGCGACGTGCAGCCGCGTGGGTACACCGACGCCGAAGTGAGCGGACGCGAATGAGTTACGCATCATGAAAGACTGCGACGCGGTAATCGTTGGCAGTGGACCAGCCGGCGCGACCGCCGCACACGTACTCACCGAGGCCGGATGGTCAGTGATCATCCTCGAGAAGGGTCGCAACCACCTCCTTGAGCTAGATGCGCCGTTCGGTCCCATGAACCACGTGAGCAACGACGAGATAAAGATGGTCCGTCGCCACTTCCTCGGCCCCGACCCCTGGCTAGAGCCCCGTACATACCGACGGACGGAAGCCGACGGCGAACGCCTAGATATTGGCGATGTAAACAACCTGCCATCAACAGTCGGCGGCGGCGGCTTCCACGCTGACGGCAAGTTGCCACGCTTCCGCGAAGAGGACTTCAAGATCCTTAGCCATGCCGGCCCCGTCGAAGGCACCGACATCGTCGACTGGCCTGTCGACTATGCCGAGATGGAACCGTTCTATGGCGAGGCGGAACGCCTAATCGGCGTTGCAGGCGACGCTGCTGGCAATCCGTTCGCATCATGGCGCGCCGACCCATACCCAATGCCACCTGGCGCGGACATGTACTGCGCCGTACTAACTGGCGAAGCTGCAACGCGCCTCGGCTATCACCCTTACCGCGCTCCGACAGGTGTCAACAGCGTTGTCTACGACGGTCGCCCCGCTTGCAACAACTGCGGTTTCTGCGCGTACTACGGATGTCCGATCGAGGCGAAGGGTGACCCAGTAGTCCCCCTGCGCGCCGCGCTGCGCACAGGCCGATGCGAGATCCGGCCGGAATCGATTGTCACCGACGTGTTGATCGACCGCACGGGCCGCAAGGCCAGCGGAGTGCGATACCTAGATACGAACATGCAAGCCCACGAGGTATCCGCGCACCATGTTGTTCTCGCTGGTGGCGCCTTTGAAACTCCACGCCTCTTGTTGCGGAACGAGATCGGTAACCCCGATGTCGTTGGCCGTTACCTTTCCTTTCACTTCCAAACCTTTGTGCTCGGTATTTTTGACCATCGCCTGCATGGACACCGCGGTCGCGCTGTCACTCACCTAATGGACGATCCGATCGTCGGCGACGACGCGACCGCAGCCGCAGCGCGTGCCGTAGGTCTGCCGTTCTTGCGCGGCGGCATTGTTGAACACGGCGCGGCAGGCCAGCCAATCATGGAAGCAACCCACTCGCCTTCGGGTCCGATGCATGCTCAACTAATGACCGACTCGACACTTCGCGATTGCATGGCGGCATTCACGATGCAAGGCGAAGACCTGCCGCTTGCAACCAACCGCATCGATCTCGACCCACAAGTTACCGATGTATACGGACTCCCAGCCGGGCGTGTCACCTATGAACCGCACCACCACGAAATCGCAACGGCAGAACACTGGATCCCGCGCCTCGAAGCCATCATGCGCGAAGCCGGGGCAGGGCACACGTTCTCCGCCACGTCCCCAGCGCTCCCCGGCACGCGCGGAGACCGCCCCGGTCTGCGCGCACCGATGTCGCGTCACATCATCGGTACCGCGCGCATGGGAGACGACCCGCGCACCAGCGTCTTCGATCGTTGGCAACGATTACATGGCATCGACAATGTCATGTGTGCCGACTCGTCAGTCTTCCCAACAGGCACGGGCTATGGACCGACACTCACAATCGTCGCCCTAGCAATCCGTGCAGCGCGCGCCCTGCTGTAGGTATTGGCAGCTGCAGCATCAAGCGCCGTAGGCGTTGAGAGGTATTACTGCGCCGCTTATACCCGTTCTAAGTCGCGTTCTTCAGTCGGTCGTATTACGCGTTCCGGCACGCGCTTCATGTCCTTCACGATGCCTATCCAACTCAAGGCGACCAAGAAGTAAAACGTAAAGTCAATCTCCCACCAGAAAAATCCCTGGCGTACAGACGCCTGGAAGTGGTGATGGTTGTTGTGCCATCCCTCGCCGCCTGTCAGCAACGCCAACAACATCGAGTTGCGGCTCGTGTCGGGGGTGTCATACCGACGGCTGCCATATACGTGCATAACGCTGTTGATTGAAAACGTTGTGTGCCACAACAACACTGTCGACCAGAAGAAGCCGACTACAAGACCAGACCAACCACCGATGGCAAATGCGGCAAGCCCGTACGCCCACGGCGCGACCCAGTCGTGCTTGTTCAACCAAACAAGCTCTGGGAACTTCGCGAAGTCTTTGATGCCGTCGTAGTTCGTCGGCTTGAACTTGTCGCACAAGATCCATCCGACATGACTCCACCAAAAGCCCTTGCGCGGCGAATGCACATCGGCGTCGGTGTCGGAGTAGCGATGGTGATCGCGGTGGTTAGACGCCCACCACAACACGCCCTTCTGCGCTGTCGCCTGCGCCTGAAACGCAAAAACAAGTTGCCAAAAACGATTGAGTTTGAAAGCGCGGTGCGCGAAGTACCGGTGGTACCCGGCCGTCACAAAGATCGACCGCGTTGCAAACATCCCAACAAACAACCAAACGGCCGTCCACGTAATGCCAGTGAACACAACGGCGAAGCACGCCAGGTGCGCAATAAAGAAGGGAATCGAAGCGGGCCAGTTGACGCGTTCGTCCGCGGGACGTGTGAGTCGAGTCATTGTTTTGGGCATGAAAACTAGCCTACCTGCCGGTAGGCAGGGAGATTCGGATCGTAAGCAGTTCCCTCCCCCGGCGCACCGGGGTGCCGGGGCTGTCGCACCCGTCCGCGAGACTGCACCCATGGATACCAAGGGCGTGCTACTCGACTTCTACGGCACCCTCGCCCGCGCCACCCGCTGGGCCGGCCCCGATGAGGTCCTTTCCGACCACGGCTACACCCTAAACCACGATGCGCGCGCCATCTACTTCAGCGATGGCATCGATGGCGTTGAGCACGACGAGCACTCCAAGTCCCGGGATGACTACGTGGCATGGCAGAGGGAGCGGGCGTTGGCGATGTTGGCTGCGGCCGATGTGCACCCTGGCGAATATGAGGCCATCCTCGAAAAACTTCGTCATGGCACCGCTAATCGGGCGATGGAGGCATACGACGAAGTGCCAGGGGTCCTGACCGCTTTGCGCGATCGCGGCCTCAGGATATTCATCTGCTCCAACTGGGATTGGGACCTGCGTGAAGCGGTCGAGGAGTCTGGGCTTACCGATCTGGTCGACGGGATGGTCTCATCTGCATGGGTTGGCGTGCGCAAACCTCACCCCCGTATCTATGCCGAGACGCTGGCAGAGGCCAGTTTGGAACCCGGCGAGTGCCTCTTTGCGGGCGATACGTGGGGTGCCGACGTAGAAGGTCCGCTGGCCGTAGGTCTCCGTCCCGTATATCTGCGCCGAGACGACCATTGGCCCGACCACACGCGCGCTGCCGAAGATCCAATCCGATCCGATGTGCCGGTTGCTAAAGATCTGCACGGCGTGCTCGATCAGATATAAACAGCGCACTGGTCGGCTGCTCTAGACCGCTACCTCACTTGGGCAGGACGGCACAGAACCCGTAGGCTGCCGCCATGGTCTCCACAAATCCGGCTAACTCGTCACGGTCGCTGCCATCTCCGGCCGAAGTCCACAAGCGCGTCCGATCCACGTTCGACACAGGGCGCACCCGCGATGTCGCTTGGCGCAAGACGCAGTTGCGTTCCTTGAAACGCATGCTCGAAGAATCGGAAGCAGAACTTCTTGAAGCGCTTCGTCTCGATCTAGGCAAGCCCGGTGTCGAAGCCTTCATCACCGACATCGCATTCGTTCGCTCCGAGATCGATCTAACACTAAAACATCTCGATGCATGGATGAAGCCTGAGCGCGTTGCGCTGCCGGTCAAACAGCAACCGGGTCGTGCGCGTATTCATCGTGACCCGCTCGGCGCTGTGCTCATCATCGGCCCATGGAACTACCCGGTCCAACTGATCGGCGCGCCACTTGTTGGCGCTATCGCAGGTGGCAACACCGCCGTCCTCAAACCTTCTGAGGTATCTGCACACACATCGCGCGCACTGGCGCGCCTGTTGCCGCTCTACATCGACGCGGATGCGTTTGCAGTTGTTGAAGGCGGCGTGGAAGAGACAACCGCATTGCTCGCCGAGCGGTGGGATCACATCTTTTATACAGGCAATGCCACAGTCGCGCGCATTGTGATGACTGCGGCGGCACAATATCTAACGCCGGTAACGCTTGAACTAGGTGGCAAGAGCCCCGTGATTATCGACGAGAGCGCCAACCTCGATGTCGCCGCGCGCCGCATTGCTTGGGGCAAATACTTGAACGCTGGTCAAACATGTATCGCCCCCGACTATTGCCTCGTAGATCGCCGTGTCGAAGGTCCGTTCCTCACACGTTTGCACGATGCGGTCAAACAGTTCTACGGAACGAATCCGATCCACAGCCCCGACTACGGCCGCATCATCAATGACCAGCACTTCACGCGCCTCTCACGTCTGCTCGACGGCGAAGGCGCAGGTGAGGTCGCTTACGGAGGCGGGCGCGACGAGGCTGCCCGCTACTTCGCGCCGACAGCGCTGCGCAATACGGATCCGTCGTCGTCGATCATGAATGAAGAAATTTTTGGACCGATTCTTCCTACCATTGTTGTCGACAATGTCGATGCAGCGATCGAGTTCGTCACGGCGCGCGAGAAGCCGCTGGCGTTATATGTGTTCGCGCAGGACCATAAGGTTTCTGATCGCGTAGTGCACGAGACGACCTCGGGTGGCGTATGTGTGAATGCAACGCTGTTCCATGTGGCCGTACCCACCTTGCCGTTCGGCGGGATCGGCGAGAGCGGCATGGGTGCGTACCACGGACGTGCGTCGTTCGACACCTTCACGCACGCAAAGAGTGTGCTCAGCCGCCCAACGCGCCCAGACCCTTCGATCGCCTACCCGCCGTACAAGGGCATCAAGGCCAAGCTGTTGAAGAAGTTGCTCTAGCGGCATGAAGGTGCTCGGCATTCATCACACGAATGTGCGCGTCGACGACCTCGACGCGGCGCGTATCTTCTATGTGGACGTTATGGGATTCGAAGAGTTGAAGCGTCCCGACTTTGGATTTCCAGGCGCCTGGTTCCAGATGGGTGCGGACCAGTTGCACCTGCAAACAAGCGATGAACCCGAAACCAAGATTGGCGACCACTTCGCATTGCTCGTAGAGGACTGTGCGGCGTGCGCGGACGAACTGGAGGCGCGCGGAATAGACGTACTGCGCCTCGACTCCACACCGGGTGTCGGAATCCAAGCTTTCGTGCGAGATCCGGCTGGCAACGTGATCGAGTTGATCCAGCCGGATTCCTAACGACTAGTTACGCAAGCCGTACGTTCTGCGCTTCTTCTCCCTTGCGGCCTGGAGCCACATCGAACTCAACCGCTTGGCCCTCTTCAAGGGAGCGGTAGCCATCCATTTGGATCTGGGAGTGGTGAACGAATACATCCTCTGCGCCCTCGCGGGAGATGAATCCAAAGCCCTTCTCAGAATTGAACCACTTCACGGTGCCTAGTGCCATGTAACTAATTCTTTCTTGGTGTGCTGTGGCCGCCGGTTGGCGAACCCTCGTACTTACGTGGCATTTGATTGCCAGCCAAACGGTAGCAGCCAAACCGACTTCGTGTCTTGGACGCGCCTAGTGCATACCGGGACCTACATGCCAGTACAGCCCGCGGCTCAGCGCGGCAGGCCTAGCAAGCGTTCGCCGATGATCGTGCGTTGCACTTCGGAGGTGCCGCCAGCGATGGATGCCGCCTTCGACCACAACCACTGCCGAGACCACTTGCCAGCCAATGAACTCTCCGTACCAAGCACAGTGAGAGCAGCGTCGGACATGTTTTGGGTCATCTCGGTCCAGGCCAGTTTCGTGATGCTCGACTCTGGACCAACTTCGATCCCCTTGGCCACACGCGACAGAGTGCGCCAGTTGTGCAAGCGCAGCACCCGCAACTCCACAAAACTCTGCGCGAGCGCATCGAACATCTCGACCTCGTTGAGACCGCCTCGCTCAGAGTCGGCCGTGCAGGCCATAGCGAACAACTCGTCCAGGTAGACCTCGTGGACAACTTGTTCCTTGAAAGGGAATGCCGTTCCGCGTTCGTGCGCGAGCGTTGTGTTTGCTACAGCCCATCCGGAGTTGAGGTCTCCCACGAGATGCTCCGTCGGAACGAACACATCGGTGAAGAAGACTTCGTTGAACTCGGCCTCGCCCGTGATCTGCACGAGCGGACGGATCTCGATGCCGGGCGCGTGCATGTCGATCACGACGTATGAGATGCCGCGGTGCTTCGGGGCATCTGGGTCGGTGCGCACAAGCGCGATGCCCCACCGCGCGTATTGCGCGTACGACGTCCAAACTTTTTGACCGTCTAACAGCCATCCACCATCTACTGGAGTGGCACGCGTACTTAGCGCGGCGAGGTCTGACCCAGCATCGGGCTCGCTGAAGAGTTGGCACCAAATCTCAGCGGCATTCAAGATGTTCGGAAGCCATTGCGCCTTCTGGTCCTGAGTGCCGTGCGCAAGAAGCGTTGGTCCTGCCAGGTTGATCCCGACGCGATTGACAGGCTGCAACGCGCGCGAGCGCGCGTATTCCATGTTGTACAGCGCCACTTGCACCGGCGTTGCACCGCGCCCCCCGTACTCGACCGGCCAATGCACGCCCACCCAACGATCAGCGGCAAGTTTCGCTTGCCACGCACGCGCCCAACCAATCTCATCGTCGAGATTCGCGAACGCGGGCGGAAGTTCAAGATTGGTAGTGAGCCACGCGCGGATATCCGCTGCAAAGTCCTGCTCTTCGGCAGTGAACGACAAGTCCACGTTTATCTAGCCGCCGGGTTTCGGTGCGCGGGGTTTCGGTGCGCGGGGTTTCGGCCCGCCATGTTTCGGTGCGCCGGGCCTCGACCAACCATCTCTCGACTCACGAGCGAGGCATGCCAGACCATTACAGGTCCCAGAACCGTTCGCGGCCGTTGCTCGTGAACGATGCGCGCAGGGCAGCTTCTAGGTCTGGCGTAAATGGCTTGTAAGCGGTCTCGCCGCGTTCACGGACGAACACCACATCGCCGCTGCAACTATCGGCGCGCCATTTTGCGACGGCTAAGGCGCGCTTCACAATCTTGTTGGTCCCCGTTGTCGGCGGATCAATCAGGACGCGCAGGTAGCGCGGGCGCCATTTGGGTCCGACGTTGGGAAGCGCGTCGAGCCATTGCCCAAATGTCGCTGGATCGAGTTGCACTCCCTCCCCCATGACGAGACCGGCCATAACTTGGTCGCCGGCCTGGTCGTCGGGAACGCCGTAGACGGACGCAAGCAGCACATCGGGATGCGCCCGCAGGGCTTCTTCGATGGGACCGGCCGGAAAGTTCTCGCCATCGACGCGGATCCAATCGGCGTTGCGACCGGCGAAATACAGGTAGCCGTCGTCGTCTAGGTACCCGAGATCGCCAGACCAGTACCAGCCGTTGCGAGTTGTCTTGGCGGTGGCTTCGGCATTGTTGTAGTAGCCCTCGAACGGCCCTGCGCCTGCCGTGTTCACAATCTCGCCGACGCACTCTTCGGCATTCATGAGGCGCCCATCGCGGTCGAAGACCGCTCGGGACTTTGCAACGCCGTCTTCGTTGACAACCAAGACTCCCGGTCCGGCTACTCCAAGAGCTCCCTTACGTGCCTCCGCGTCACGAGAGACAGCGACGCCACCCTCTGTCGCACCGTACGCATCGATCACCTCAACACCGAACCGCCGCGAAAACTCGCCAACAACTCCAGGAGAACCTTCGTTGCCGAACGCGACACGCAACGTGTTGTCAGCGTCGTCGCCGTTCTCGGGTTGCGCAAGGAGATACGCAAGTGGCTTGCCCGTGTAGTTGAAGTACGTCGCACCGTAGCGGCGCACGTCTGGCAGCCAACCCGATGCAGAGAACTTTCGCGCGAGAGCGACCGAGCAGCCATAGACGAGTGACGGCGCCCAACCGACTTGCACCGCGTTGGAATGAAACAGCGGCATGCACACGTAACCGATGTCGTCGGGCTGCAGATTCATGATGATTCCCATGCGATTGCCTGTAACGAGCAAGCGGCGTTGCGAACAGATGACGGCCTTGGGCGCGTCGGAAGTGCCGCTAGTGAAAATGAGCGCCCACGGCGAGTCGAGCAGCTCGGCGTCTTGATCGTCGTCTTGGTCCGCGACACCAGCGACAGGATCCGTGTCGTCGTCGGAATAGTTGGCTAGCGCGGTTTCGAGGCTGTCACCTACCACCAGCACAGGTGGGAGGTTATCTGCGATGGGTGCCAACAGTTCGAGGTGACGCTGCTCCGTGATGAGGAGGCCGCAGTCGGTATGGGTGATGTCGTGGAGCAAGTGTTCGCCGCGACGTGTGTGGTTCAACCCAACAACGGCACCGCCACAAAGTGCCGCACCACCAAATGCGAACAAGTATTCAGGAATATTGTCGAGAAGCACAGCAACGTGACGGGGTCGGCCAACAGGCAAGCGGTCACGCAGCAGGTTCGCCCAGCGACGCGACTCGGCTACGTACTCACCGTGGGTCCAGACGCGATCCTCAAATCGGATAGCCGGTCGCTCCGAGATGTCGGGGGCGTCCGCATTGCGCCTGAGCAGAGCTGCGGCACTGGGCGCAGGAAGCGGAGCCTGCCCAGGAGCCGGCACGGCAGGCCGACCCTGTGGGCTGGGCCCAACCGATGAGACCAACCCACTCACTGCGCCAGGACCACTTGGCATGCCGGTACTTCCCGCAACGCTAGACGTACCTGACATGGCCGTCACTCTACGCGCCACCCCTCACACAAGCCTCGTATCGCAGACATGGTCTCCCCTGTGAGCGTTTGTCGCAGAATGCACGGTGGCGGTGCGCTACACGACGAGCGCTCTGGGGTTGGGGGGGGGTGTGTCCGGGCCCGCGTGTCACGGCGGTGGTTACGGCGGCGGTCTTGCCGCTGGCGTGAGAGTCATTTGGGTTCCGCTCCCAGTGAGCCGCGCGTTGTCTCTGTGTTTTTGTCTGTGATGGTGATGACACAAGCGGTGCAGGTTCGCAAGCGTTGTTGGCCCGCCATGAGCAACCGGATCGTTGTGGTCAATTTCTAAGTGTCTGGTGACATGACAGCCTCTAATCACACATTCACGGTCGCG
>SHUZ01000042.1 GCA_009694415.1 Acidimicrobiia bacterium | reverse complement strand
CCTCGACGACGTAAGCCCCTCCGAGGTGTGACGCAAGATGCCGTCAGATTGCGATACGTTCAGCGCCGTGACCGACTACGCGAAGGTTCTCAACGATTTCGTGCAGACCGATTTCACTTCTCAGGGAAAGTCCCGCGTGGTCTACCGCAAAGGGACAGGCCCTGCGGTCATCGTGATCCATGAGATGCCAGGGATAACACCCGAGGTAGCGGCGTTCGGCCGTCGAGTAGCCGAAGCAGGCTTCACCGCCGTAATGCCCGTACTCTTCGGTGAACCTGGCAAACCATTATCGACGGGATATGCCGCTCGAAACATCGCGTGGGGATGCGTAACACGCGAGTTCGCAGCGCTCGCCACCGGCAAAACCAGTCCGATCACCACATGGCTTCGAGATCTAGCTGCGCAAGCCCATGACGAATGCGGTGGGCCAGGGGTCGGAGCAATCGGAATGTGCTTCACTGGCGGATTCGCATTAGCGATGATGGTTGACGACCGAGTAATCGCGCCGGTGCTATCGCAACCTTCCCTTCCACTTGCGATCACCAAGAAGCAAGGTCGCGACATCGGAATCTCTGCTGCCGATCTCGACCGCGTCAAGGAGCGCGTTGCGGATGGAGCGTGCGTACTCGGCTTGCGATTCACAGACGATCGAACCGTCCCTGCCGAGCGCTTCGAAACGTTACGCCGCGCATTAGGCGACGGGTTCGTCGCCGTAGAGATTGACTCTTCGCCGGGCAACAAGTGGGGAATCAAGAAGACCGCACATTCGGTTCTCACCAACGACCTTGTCGATGAACCAGGTCATCCGACCCGTGAAGCGCTCGATCAGGTCATGGCCTTCTTCGCCGATCGGCTATCCACGTAGCACGCAGGACGTCTTTTAGCTCGCGGTAATTATCGAGTACCGCCTAAAGATTCCAAGCATGAACGGTCGATACCTCTTACAAGGCGCACTTGGGACTCGAAGGAGGGCGAATGCCAACGTCAGCAGCAGACGTTTCTCATCTCCTAAGGCGTGCCGGTTTCGGTGGCACTCCTGCAGAGATTGCCGCCCTAACGCCTCTCGACCTGCCTGCGATTGTCGATCGCCTATTCGACTTCTCGGCCAATCCCCCCAGGACTCCTCCGTCTTCACTCACGGATCCAGCAAGCGGCGATTGGTTGCGCCATACCGACCTCCGGAAGTGGTGGTTGGACCGCATGCGTACCGCTCCCGCGCCGCTCCAAGAGAAGATTGCGTTGTTCTGGCACGGCCACTTTGCCACCGAAGCAACCAAAGTGGAACATGCGGTAGATACTTGGGACCAGAACGAACTATTCCGCACCGAAGGCCTAGGCAGCTTCGAATCGCTCGTGCACAAAGTGTCCCTTCAGGTTTCGATGCTCGTCTACTTAGACAACGATCGGAACTACCGGAACTCCCCGAACGAAAACTTCGCCCGCGAACTGCTCGAACTGTTCACTCTCGGAGTCAACCAGTACACACAAGATGATGTTGCAGCGACCGCTCGCGCATGGACAGGCCACAACGTCGACTTCAATGCGGTTCCCAGACGCGCCTACTGGTTCTATCCGGAACGCCACGACACCGGCAACAAAACATTCCTAGGCGTGACGCGCAATTGGGATGGACCCGAAATCATCACGCGCGTACTGACCGTCGAACCCCAAAGGTCAATCGCTGCACGTTTCATTGCACAGAAATTATGGACCTACTTCGCCTACTCCAACCCCGACAGTTCCCTGCTCGATGCGCTTACGGCGCAGTTCGTTGCGTCCTCCCTGAACATTGGCTCCCTGGTCCGCGCGATATTCCTACGCCCAGAATTCTATTCAACGACTGCTCGCCGAGGGCTGGTGCGGACTCCGGTCGAGTGGGTAGTCGGTGTGCTCCGCGCAACCGGTCTGAGCGCGGAAGAAACGAACCCGCAGTGGTGGATGGG
This sequence comes from Acidimicrobiia bacterium, assembly GCA_009694415.1. Lineage (GTDB taxonomy): Bacteria > Actinomycetota > Acidimicrobiia > IMCC26256 > JAENVU01 > SHUZ01. The sequence continues at coordinate 12,671 of SHUZ01000042.1, read as the reverse complement.
ATCCATGGGACAACAGCTCTTTTCTCCGCCGAACGTGGCGGGATGGAAGAACAACGCCTACTGGTGCAATACGACATCGCTTTGGGCGCGAGCCGACTTCGCGCGCAACATCACCTGGCGCGCCCGCAACGCTGGCTTCCTTCACGAGATAGCGCAACGATCCGGAACACAACATGTAATGACACCAGGTGCAGCGATCGATTTCGCATACGCAAAATTCGGTCGAGACCCTGCTGTTGAACCGGTGTCCGGACCCGTACGACAGGTCCTCATCACATGGTTACAAACGCAGCGCGCTACGGAATTCGCGCCGACCTATACGTGGAACCTGTGGGCACCAATAAATCTGACAACAATGATGATGCTCTGTCCAGACATCGTCCTCGCATGAGGTGCGACCAATGAGAAACGAAACGCTCGACGACGCAGCCTTCAGCAGATTGTCCGTTGCCGCTCAACTCCCCGGCGGTATGAGCAGACGACGTTTCATGCAGGTTGCGGGCGGAAGCGCTGCCGTCGCCGTCGGCGGCGGAATATTGGCGTCCGGATTAGACCCCCTCCAGGCCTTCGCCGCTCCACCGATAGGACCCAAAGATGGCGTGCTCGTAATCGTCGCCCTCGAAGGCGGCAACGACGGTCTGAACACTCTCATTCCGTATGAGGACCCCCGCTATTACCAACTCCGGGACCAGGTATCCATACCCGCGGCCCAAGTGTTGCCAGTCGGTTCCGGTCTCGGTTTCCATCCGTCCTTGCCCAAACTAAAAGCGCGTTTCGATCTCGGCCAAGTAGCTGCTGTGCGAGGCGTCGGCTATCAAACTCCCGATCTAAGTCACTTCACATCTATGGGAATCGTCATGAACGGTTGGGCCGGTGGATCTCAACCGGGAGGTCCGACAGGTTGGATCGGCCGCTATCTCGACGGACTCCCCAATGCTGCCAGCGAATCCCTACTTGCCGCCGTCACGGGAACTTCGGTACCGCTGCACATGTCGGGTTCCGTCGCACGCGCCTCTGGTATCCCTTTGAGTATCGAAAGCGCCTTCGGCGTCAGCCGCACCGACCCATCAGAGGCACGGATGTTCGACGCCATCGCTGCCTTCGCGAACACCCCCACAAACCTTGGAACATGGGGAGACACCGTCGCCGATGTCGAGCACGACGCGCTTGACCTCGCGCAACGTATCCAACCTGCCTATCAAGGAACCTTCCCAGCAACAAGCCTTTCGCGTCAGCTGGTGCTGGCCGCCCGGTTGATCAATACCAACCTCGGCCTACGGGTCATCAGTACATCTGCGGGCGGCTTCGATACGCACTCGAATCAAGCCGCAACCCACGCATCCCTGTTGAGTGACCTGGACAATTCGATTGAAGGATTTTTCGCGACCCTGTCGCCCAAACTCCGGTCGCAAGTAACAATCATGACCTTCTCCGAATTCGGACGGCGACCAGTAGACAACGCGACAGGCGGTACGGATCACGGCACCGCGGGCGTGCAGTTCCTAATCGGCGACCGTGTCAAGGGCGGCCTGCATGGCACCCAACCCAGCCTCACAACACTCGACCGCTACGGCAACCTCATACCGACTGTCGACTTCCGCAAGGTATACGCGACCGTATTCGACAAGTGGCTCGCCGCCGACTCGCAGCAATTGCTGTCCTTCAACTTCGGAAACCTCGATCTATTCCAAATCGGCGGACCAGGCGAAGGGCCACCCCAAACCAATCTGCACAGCGATGGTCGCCCCGAAGTCGCACAAGGGACCGCGTCGCAATCGCTCACCACTGGACACGTCTCCGAAACATTGTCACCGGTCCAGGTGTCTTCCAAACGCCGCGTGCGCATCCGGCGCACGGCCACTACAGGCCCCTAGCGACGCCGAAGGTGATGGCCAAAAAAACCGCCTAGCGGTCGCGCATGCGCGTGGTAGTGGTCGGGGATGTTGCGCATGTTGTCATCCACGTAATGCTCGAAGGTGAAGTGCTCTAAGACGACGGCTCCCAGGCGTTCGTGCATGTGTTCGAGAATTGTCTTTTCGGGTTCCGTTCCGTGTTCACGCCAAACAACCATCGGCACCGCGCAAATTTCGCACTCTGCAATCCAGCAAATGTCATCTTCATGAAACCACTCAGTGATTCGCGCCGCCTCGCAAAGATCGCAGTGGTCCGCCGCCGGCATCGAACTCATGACATCAACCAATGCTCTGGTCTAGGCCAGCACGCAATTCAGCAACAAACGCCGCCGCTTCGTCAGGACCGCCACCATCTAGAAGGCGCCGCACAAGAGCGCTCCCCACAATGACACCGTCCGCGCTAGAAGCAGCCTCAACCGCTTGTGATGCATTCGATATTCCGACTCCAAGCAATACGGGGCGATCAGTGGCCGCTTTACACCGTGCGCCCATCGCGCCGGCCTGCTTCGTCAAGTGGTCGCGTTCCCCCGTCACTCCCATCAAAGCCACGCCATAAACGAAGCCACGCGAACGCGCGCAGATAGCCGCTAAACGCTCATCGGTCGTATTGGGGGCAGCTAACAAAACGGTTTCAATGTCGGCAGCATCAGCAGCTACCGCCCAGTCTCCCAACTCGTCAAGAGGAAGATCCGGCACGATCGCGCCATCGACGCCACTCGCTTTCAGCGCGTTTGCAAATCGTTCGTGACCAGCGTGCGCGACGGGGTTGTAATACGTCATCACAACGAGCGGCACGTGTACGTCGATCGTTTCTAGTTGCGAAATGATTCCTGCAGGCGTCGCACCAATTTCCAACGCTCGCTGCGAAGCCTCTTGAATGGTGGCCCCATCCATCACTGGATCGGAAAAAGGAATGCCCACCTCGATTGCATCGGCGCCCGCGTCCGCAACTGCACGCACGACATCCGTCCATCGACCCCCGAGACCTCCCGTCACGTACGGAACCAGCAACTTGCGGCCGGCATCCCGTTTTGCGCGGAGCTCCTTCTCCAAGTTCATTTGTTCAACTCGGCGCCTAGACGCTGTGCGACTTGCTCTGCATCTTTGTCGCCGCGTCCCGAAAGAGTCACTACAACCGTCGAACCCAATGGGACCTTTTTGCCAACTTCTCGGGCCAACCATCCGATTGCATGGGCGGGTTCTAGGGCCGGGACAATCCCTTCCATCTGGCTCAGCAGCACCAACCCGCTCAGAGCTTCTTCGTCTGTCGCGATGTGATACTCGGCCCTGCCACTCGCCGCCAGTTCTGCATGCTCGGGGCCAACTCCCGGATAGTCAAGTCCCGCACTTATCGAGTGTGCTTCCAAAATCTGCCCGTGTTCATCCTGCAGGTACAACGAGCGCGCGCCGTGCAGAACCCCCGGCACGCCTCGCGCCAATGCCGCTCCATGCTTCCCGGATTCAAGTCCCAATCCACCAGCCTCAACCCCAACCAGCCGCGATCGAGTGTCCAGGAACCCAGCGAAGGTTCCGATCGCATTCGATCCTCCGCCCACGCAAGCGACGACAACATCCGGATCGTTACCGCCGAGAATCACACGCGATTGTTCGCGCGCTTCTTCTCCGACTACCCGCTGAAATTCACGCACTATCCATGGATATGGGTGAGGACCTACGACCGATCCGATGCAGTAATGCGTTGACTCGACAGTTGCAACCCAATCCCGTAACGCGTCGTTGATTGCATCTTTCAGGGTGGCACTTCCGGACGAGACAGAAACGACCTTCGCTCCAAGCAGTTCCATGCGGAAAACGTTGAGGGCCTGCCGCTCGACATCGACCGCACCCATGAAAACCACACAATCCAAGCCGAACAGCGCAGCCGCTGTAGCGGTAGCAACACCGTGTTGCCCGGCACCAGTCTCGGCAATGACGCGCTGTTTGCCCATGCGTCGAGCTAGCAGCGCCTGGCCGAGAACGTTGTTGATCTTGTGGGATCCAGTGTGGGTTAGATCTTCACGCTTGAGGAGCAGCCGCACGCCAAGCCGGTCGGAAAGTCGATGGCACTCGGTAACCGGCGTAGGTCGTCCTGCGTAAGACTCGAGCAGACCCGCGAACTCAGACCGAAACGGCTCTGAACTCCAGGCCGTACGAAACTCTGCTTCGAGTTCCTCGAGAGCCGGGATGAGGGTTTCGGGCACGAAACGACCACCGAACTCGCCGAACCGTCCCGCAGCGCTCGGAACGGGACCCGGAGGGCCAAGTAGAACGCGATCACCACGTGCTGGCGCGGAAATGAGGAACTCCTGTGTAGTCAATCGATGAGCAGATCATGCTACGAGACTCCAACTCTTTAACACCGCAAATAACGCCGTCAGTAGCCCGCGATCTCGTCAATCTCCCAATCGAACGGGGATTCGGCCACCGCAAGCGGACGTTCATCATTTTCAATGGCTTCGCCCGCCTCCCTCGCAGCCTTCACAAAACGCCGCAATTTACGAGCATCCTTGCGGCCTGGAGAAGACTCGACGCCGCTAGATACATCAACTCCCCACGGCCGTATCCTGCGGATCGCTTCTGCGACATTGTCTGGAGATAGACCGCCCGCGACCATCAATCGAATTCCTCCCGGCGCGCCTTCTGCAAGTGTCCAGTCGAAAAGACGACCCGACCCAGGATCCGGGGAGTCAACAAGAATCACATCTGCTGGCCCATTCGCCGACGCGCCAAGAGTTGGGTCACCCGCGGCGAAAGCTTGAATCACGAACTGCACGCGCTTGCGGATCCAACGCACCTCTGAGATCGGTTCGCGACCGTGCAACTGGGCGCCGGTCAATCCAATCTTGTTCACAATTTCGGTAACGCGTTCCGGCCGCTCATCGCGAAACACACCAACGGTGACCGTGTCGGGCGATAGACGTTTCACGATGTCGCGCGCCTGCTCCGCATTGATCTGTCGACGGCTACCGGGAGCGAATACGAATCCGAGCGCGTCGGCACCCATCGCAACCGCGAGTAGGGCATCCTCCTCGCTCGTGATCCCGCAGACCTTTACAAACACCGTGCACTAACGCTACCGCTAGAACAGGCCAAGCAGGAGGCATTAGCGGGCCACAACATTCCGTTGGGCCTAGGAACTTGTGTTTCGCTTACCCACGCCGATGGAAGCCATCGCCGAAACGAAGGCCGCTGGGTCATCTGATCGGATAAGCGCCTCCCCTACTAAGACTGCATCGAATCCGGCAGACGCCATTGCTTCGGCATCCGCCTGAGAACGAATTGAACTCTCGGCAACCGCGATTGTTCCAGTTGGAATCGCTGCTGCCATCGCTGCCGCTCCTTCGAGATCCTCGGCAAAGGTCTTCAGATCACGAGCATTGACTCCAAGTATCTGCGCACCCAGTCGTACACCGCGTTCAATTTCTTCCGGTGTGTGAGCCTCAACAAGGACGGCTAATCCCAGGCTCCACGCAAGTTCTTGCAGGTCGATGACCAGCGCGTCATCAGATAGGGCCGCGAGTATCAGCAGCAAGGCGTCGGCGCCGATGGCTCTAGTCTCGTAAATCTGTACTTCATCAATCGTGAAGTCCTTGCGCAACACGGGAATCTCCACAACTTCGCGAGCCGCCTGAAGGTCGTCGATGCGGCCACCAAAAAATGCCGCGTCAGTGAGCACGCTCATCGCAGAAGCTCCGCCCTTCGCATATTCGGTCGCCACATTGTGCGGATCCAAATGCAACGCAAGGTCCCCCTTACTTGGGGACCGCCGTTTGAATTCCGCTATCACTGCGAGGTTGCCGTCAGGACGTCGTAACGCTTCAGCGAAATCACGGGTAGGTGCAGCATCGAGAGCCTGCGACCGCAAGAGGGAACGCGTCTGAGGTCTGTGTAGGAGCGTGACCTCGTCTCGTTTAGTTGCAAGGATCTCGGATAGGACGCTCACGGTTGTCGAGTCTACGATCCTCGCCATGACGATCTCATTCCCAAATGGATTCACCTGGGGCACAGCTACCGCGGCTCACCAAGTTGAGGGCGGTAATTGGAACAACGATTGGTGGGAGTTCGAACACACGGCCGGTACCGGAACCACTGAGCCGTCGGGTGACGCGTGCGAAAGCTTCACGCGGTATCCCGAAGACATCGCAATGCTTGCTGGCCTCGGCTTCGGCGCTTACCGTTTTTCGCTCGAGTGGTCCCGCATCGAACCGGAAGAGAACGAGTGGTCCAGCGCCGCCCTCGATCATTACCGTCGGATGATTACGACGTGTCGCGATCATGGACTGCTGCCAGTTGTGACGTTCCACCATTTCACGAACCCGCGCTGGGTTGCGGCAGATGGAGGCTGGGCCAACAGCGCCGTAGTCGATCGCTTCGCCCGCTTCTGTGAACGTGCAGTTGTGCACCTAGGCGACGAGATCGGTATGGCGTGCACCATTAATGAGCCGAACATCGTTTCTTTGATGGGTTACCTAATAGGCGCGTTTCCCCCAGGACAACGCGACATGGCGGCGTACGAACAAGTGAACGAGAACCTCAAAGCCGCCCATCGCAAGGGGTACGACGCGATCAAAGCTGGCCCCGGCAACTTTCCCGTGGGTTCCTGTGTGGCAATGGGTGACTGGTGGATACCCGCGGGTGCCGAAGACGCGCTTGCGCGTACGCAGCACATGCACGAGACGCAGCACCTCGAAGTTGCCGCCGGCGACGACTTCATCGGTGTTCAGGCTTACTCCCGCACACGATTAGACGAACGTGGAATGCCACTCGGCCCCGAAGAAGGCGTCGAAACCCTCGACATGGGTTACGAGTACTGGCCCCAATCGCTTGAGGTTGCCCTCCGCCATGCTGCCGCCGTGACGGGTTCTCCTATCTATGTCACCGAGAACGGCATCGGCACCACCGACGACGCCCAGCGCGTGCGGTTCGTAACGGACGCGCTTGAGGGAGTCGGGCGTTGCTTAGACGACGGAATCGACGTGCGCGGTTACTTCTATTGGTCGCTGATGGATAACTTCGAATGGGCACTTGGTTACATGCCGCGTTTCGGCCTCATTGCGGTGGACAGAGAAACACAGGCACGATCACCTAAACCAAGCGCTCATTGGTTGGGCGAGATTGCGCGTAACAACAAGCTCGGTTGATCGATCGAAATAACAACTAATGGATACCGGAACCGAATTAGCCGCTAGTTGGTAACGCTTCCACCGTTGCGGTGATCCCGTTTACCGATACCGACGAATTCGGTTCCACTTCACCGCGGACAAATCCCAATGAAATTCCAGGCGCGCTGCTCGTAACGCTTCCCACGACCTTGCCCTCGGACACGACATCACTACCTGTACCCACACTTACCGTTACGTCAGCGAAGCGCAGATGTCGCAGGTACCGATTTACGTGGCCTCTCGTGTCGATGCGACAAACGAGTTCCTGTCCCACGAAGCACCCCTTCGTGAAACTCACGCCATCTACCTCCAAGAAAGCTTCCTGTGGGATCACAGAGTCATCTAACTCTGCGCCCATTCGGGGTATCCCCGCTTCTATGCGAGCAATCTCATCATCCGCGGTCGGAGGCGTACCCGCTTCCAACAAGATTTCAACCTTCGTGCGAATCTTGAATCGTTCGAGTGATTCGACAAGCCGTTCACCCCAACCCGTGTCCATGTCGAGCACGGCATCGTCCGCCACCCGCGTAATCCCCGCCGCGACATCTACCTTGCCTTTTGGAGTCAACATGAGGGTCTGGCGACGCTCTCCTTCGGCAATGCCGTCGAGATCCTGCGACAACAAGTTCTGTAGGAACGTCCAGGTGTCTGGTCCGGTGACGGTGACGCGGTCGCGCGTGGACTCGATCATTCGCGTGCCAGGGACTCGAGTCGTCGGCTAGCCGCAGCAGCCATGAGCAATGCCTTCGCTTTGTTGCGGCATTCGAGATCTTCCATCTCGGCGTCCGAGTCCGCGACTATTCCCGCACCGGCTTGCACGCTCGCTTTTCCATCGCGCCAGAGCATCGTTCGAATTGCGATCGCGGTATCAAGGTTCCCCGAAAAATCTAGGTAGCCGATCGCTCCCGCGTACGGGCCGCGCTTTACGGGCTCGAGTTCATCGATTATCTCCATTGCCCGCACCTTCGGCGCACCGCTGACGGTACCGGCAGGGAAAGTGGCCTTGAGGACATCAACCGCGGATACGCCATCGGCAAGTTTGCCTGAGGTTTGACTGGTCAAGTGCATGACATGGGAGTAACGCTCCAGCACCATGAGGCTGTCCACCTGTTCGGTGCCGAACTCGACCACACGCCCTATGTCATTACGCGCTAAGTCAAGAAGCATCACGTGTTCCGCGCGCTCCTTCGGGTCCTCCATCAGCTCGGCGGCCATCCTGTCGTCATGTGTATCATTACGACCGCGGAATCGCGTTCCGGCAATCGGTCGGCTGATAACGCGTCCATCGATTACCTGCACCAGCGGTTCCGGCGATGATCCCACCAACGTTGCCTCTTCGTGCCGCAAGAAGTACATGTAAGGCGAGGGATTGACCTGGCGGAGGACGCGGTACACATCGAACGGATCACACTGATCTTCAAGTTCAAATCGTTGAGCAAGCACGACCTGGAAGACGTCGCCAGCGACAATGTATTCCTTCGCAACTTCGACAGCCTCGCGGTACATCTCAGACGACATTGATCGTTTGACTTTCGGAAGTTCAGTGAGGTTGTCGGCCGGTGGTGGCGACGGTAGATAAGGAAGTGGGCGCGCCAACTCATCGACCATCGCGTCGATTCGCACTACGGCCTGTTCATATGCCAAGTCAATATCAGCAGCCGTTGCCTCGGAGTCAAGGAAAACGTTTTCGATTAGGAACAGGCGTTGCCTGAAGTGGTCAAAAGCCGTCACGTGACCCGTAAGAGAGAGCACTGCATCGGGCCAACCGATGGGATCGGGCGGAACATTCGGCAGGTGTTCAATTTCTCGAACAACGTCGTACCCCAGGAAGCCAACAACGCCACCATGAAATGGCGGCAGGTCATCGAAGTGCGGCGCAGTGTGATGCGACATCAATGCCTCTAGCGCTGCAAGCGCCCCGCGGTCCGTCGGCACTCCCGCTGGAGGACTACCGATACAAGTGACGTCGTTGCCGCGCACCACTAACGAGACAGCTGGATCCCTACCGATGAATGAAAAACGACCCCAGCGATCGCCATGTTCGACAGATTCGAGAAGGAACCCCTCGCCATCGCCGACGAGTTTGACAAACACCGAAACTGGAGTTTCTAGGTCTGCAAGAACCTCGCGCCACACGGGAACAACCGTGTAATCGCGCGCGAGAATTCGAAACTCATCAAGGCTGGGACGGATCACACGCGGCCTGGTTTCGCTGCTCCGCCAAACGCGCGGAAAAAACACGAACGCTCGCCCGTGTGGCAGGCGCCGTTACCGACCTGTTCCACCACGAAAAGCAACGCATCCATATCGCAGTCGAAAGATGCCTCCAACACATACTGCCGATCCCCTGATGTTTCGCCTTTGCACCAATATTCCTGCTTACTACGGCTCCAAAACCAGGTTCTTCCCGTTTCGAGCGTGCGGCGTAGCGAGGTTTCATTCATCCAAGCAAGCATCAATACTTGACCGGTGCCCATTTCCTGAATAATGGCCGGAACCAGGCCTTCCGCGTTGAAAGCAACGGCTTCAATCTGTTCATCGGTCGCTGCTATCGGGTTGGCTTCAGGCATACGAATGCAGGTTATCCGGGAGGTCTACTAAGTCGGGTTCATTTCTGAATGGCAGACTCCCCACGAATGCCCGACGACCCCAACCCGCCTATCGCTCCGCAACGTCCAGTGACGTTTACCCATCACGGCGACTCGCGCGTCGATCCATGGGCTTGGATGCGCGATCGAGATGATCCTGAGGTCATTGAACACCTCGTTTCTGAAAATGCCTACGCGTTATCGGCCATGGATCACACGGTGGGTTTGCAGGAAGCCGTCTATGACGAAATCAAGTCCCGCGTTCAAGAGACCGACTTCTCACCCCCAGTACGAAACGGCAACTGGGATTATTTCACGCGATCCTTCGAAGCGAACCAGTACGTCGTGCATTGTCGGCGACCGCCAGGTGCCGAACCCGGCGTTGACGAAATCGTTCTCCTCGACGAAAACGAACTAGCGCTCGGTCATGATTACTTCGCTCTCGGCGGGTTTTGCGTGTCGCCAGACGGCCTGCTCATCGCCTACATAACCGACACAACCGGGGGTGAGCGTTATCGGTTGCATTTTCGGGATGTAGAGACCGCTACAGATCTGGCCGATGACATAGATGATCTCTACTACGGCCTTTCTTGGGCTGCCGATAACCGCACCATCTTCTATGTGCGGCCCGATGATGCCGTGCGGCCGTATCAGGTTTGGCGACACGTCATCGGAACGCCGCCTTCCGATGACGTTCTTGTATACGAAGAGCCCGATGAACACTTCTTCATTTCGCTAACTCGCAGTCGCAGTGGCAAGTACGTATTTATCGCCGCGGAGTCAAAGACAACGAGCGAAGTCCGCGCGCTATCTACTGACGAGCCGCATGGCACACCCTTTTTGATCGCGCCGCGCCAGGCCGACGTCGAGTACTCGATCGAACACCACCACGGTCCCGACGGAAACCGCTTCTTTATTTTGACCAACGCCAGCGGTGCGCGCGACTTCTGCGTGATGGTCGCTGACGTCGCGACGCCCGGTAGAGAGCAATGGGAACCATTCGTCGGCCATGCGCTCGGAACGCGGATTGATGCCATTGACCTGTTTGCACGCCATCTTGTCATCTCCGAGCGACGCGATGGCCTTGAACGACTGCGAGTGATTCGGTTCGCAGACAACACTGACCACGAAATCCAAATGCCCGATCCTGTTTATAGCGCGTGGGCAGCGAACAACCTCGAGTTCGACACCGACGTCTTGCGTTTCGCATACACCTCGCTCGTCGAGCCGTTGACGGCGTATGACGAGAACCTCAACGACGGAACTCGATCGGTCGTGAAACGCACTCCCGTGCGAGGAGATTTCAATCAGAGCGACTACGTTTCGACGCGTCTCATGGCTACGGCCTCCGACGGCACGCAGATACCGATGTCCGTCGTCCACAGGGCCGACTGCGAACTCGATGGCACTGCCCCTGCACTGTTGTACGGGTACGGGTCTTACGAAATTTCCTCTGACCCGACCTTCTCGATCGCGCGCTTGAGCCTTCTCGATCGCGGCTTCGTATTCGCTATCGCGCATATTCGAGGTGGCGGCGAAATGGGGCGCGAGTGGTACGAGCAAGGTCGATTGATGTTCAAGCGGAATACGTTTACGGATTTCATTTCCTGTGCAGAGCACCTCATCGCGAGGGGTTACACAAACGCCGGCCGCCTTGGTGCCCGTGGAGGTAGCGCGGGTGGGTTACTGATGGGTGCCGTTGTGAACGCGCGCCCCGACCTTTTCCGGGCGGCTGTTGCACAAGTGCCGTTCGTCGACTGCTTAAGCACGATTCTCGATCCCTCATTGCCACTCACAATCACAGAGTGGGAGGAGTGGGGAAATCCACTCGAAGATCCCGACGCCTATGCGTACCTCAAGTCCTATTCGCCGTACGACAACATTCATGATGGCGAATACCCCGCGTTATTGGTGACTGCAGGCCTCAATGACCCGCGCGTCGCGTTTTGGGAGCCAGCTAAGTGGGTCGCGAAGTTGCGCGAGCACAAGACCGATGATCGCCTTGTCCTTCTCAAGACCGAAATGGGAGCCGGGCACGGCGGTCCATCAGGGCGCTACGACGCATGGCGCGATGAAGCACTAACGCTCGCATTTCTGATCGATCAATTGACTGGAGAGAACACATGAACAAAGGCATCGTGCCGAGCGGCGGACTCGAAGGATTCAACGTCTTGGTAACCGGAGGCGGCAGCGGCATTGGCCTCGGTTGTGCGCGACGTTTCGTAGCGGACGGAGCGAATGTAACGATCTGCGGTCGCACCGAAGAAAGGCTTGTGGAAGCGGCTGCATCCTTGCGGACAGGCGCGCCTACTGGCGTAGCGATTGATCATGTGGTTGCGGACGTCACCAATGAGGATGACGTAGTTGCAGCGATTGCGGCCGCTTCGAAGTCAACCGGAACCCTGGATGCGGTAATCGCGTGTGCTGGCGGCTCCGAGACAATCGGTCCGCTGGTATCGATGGATGTTGAAGCGTGGCGACGCACAATCGACCTGAACATCACAGGAACGATGCTGACCATCAAACATGCTGCCCGTTCGATGGCACGCGAAGGTTCAGGATCGATCGTCACGATCTCCTCGATTGCGGCATCAAACGTTCATAGCTGGTTTGGCGCGTACGGCGTCGGTAAAGCGGGTATCGACCATCTAACGATGCTCGCGGCCGACGAATTAGGGGCCAGCGGTGTGAGGGTAAACGCGATCAGGCCTGGGATCGTCGATACCGAATTGATCGCATTCGTTACGGCTGGCGGCGAAGTCCTCGACGACTATCTCGCATGCATGCCGATTTCAAGGGTTGGCACGGTTGAAGACATCGCGGCCATGGCGCGCTTCCTCATCGGAAACGAGTCAACTTGGATAACCGGACAGTGCATAGGCGTAGACGGTGGCCACAGTCTCCGACGCGGACCCGATTACCGAAGCCTCCTGGAACCGGTATTCGGAGCGGAAGCGCTGAGAGGCGTGGTCGACTAACCAACCCCACGCCTGTTTGTCAGATTATGC
>SHUZ01000041.1 GCA_009694415.1 Acidimicrobiia bacterium | reverse complement strand
TTGGCTGCATCCTGAGCCTGGGCCGCTTCCATTGCGTGTTGACCCATCTTGCCGCCACGCGCAATCAAGTAGACGAATATGCCAATGAACGGCAGGAGAATCACGAAGATGATCCAGATAACCTTAACGCCGCCATTCATGTCGTGACTCCGAAAGATGTCACTGAAAATTGCGATTAGTAGCCATATCCAAATTACGAAGCAGAAGATATACAGAATCGTCAAAAAGACATCGCCTTGTCCCCACGCAGTTGCAACAGGCATTTTTTACTCCCTGGTAGATTTACGAAAGCGTCACGCTAGCCGTTCAGGAACTCTCAATGTCTATTTCGGAGCGATCATCCCCTCCGGGCGAACGGCTGCATCGAACTGTTCGGCTGTGAGAAACCCCAGGGCGAGAGCGGCTTCCCGAAGCGTTGTTCCCTCGGCATGAGCTTTCTTTGCGATCGCGGCGGACTTGTCGTACCCGATTACTGGGTTCAGCGCCGTAACGACCATCAAGGATTGCTCCACATACGAAGCGATGCGTTCGCGATTTGGCACAATTCCGTCAATACAGAACCTGCGGAAATTGTCACAAGCGTCACTCATCAAATCAACAGAGTGCAAGTAGTTGGAAATCATCACAGGCTTAAACACGTTCAGTTCGAAGTTGCCCATTGACCCTGCGATGCCAACGGCGGCATCGTTACCCATCACTTGAACACAAACCATCGTCAGCGCTTCAGACTGCGTCGGATTCACTTTGCCCGGCATGATCGAACTCCCTGGCTCGTTCTCAGGCAGTGACAACTCCCCTAGCCCAGCACGCGGTCCAGACCCGAGCCACCTGACATCGTTCGCGATCTTCATCAGACTCACTGCGAGGGTACGCAGCGCGCCACTAGCGAACACAAGGTCGTCGTGCGCAGCGAGTGCAGCGAACTTGTTGGGCGCTGAGCGGAACGGAAGCCGCGTGAGTGTTGCGATCTCTGCAGCAGCACGATCCGCGAACTCTGGGTGCGTGTTGAGACCTGTTCCAACAGCAGTTCCACCGATTGCAAGGTCGTATAGACCTTCAACGGCTGCCGCTATGCGCAAGAGGTCGGCATCGAGTTGCGCGACATATCCCGAAAATTCTTGTCCAAGTGTTAGCGGTACCGCGTCCTGTAAATGCGTCCGGCCGATCTTGACGATGTCAGCGAACTCGACGGCCTTCGCGTCCAGCGCGTCTCGCAAAGCGCGCACTGAGGGGACAAGGTCTTCAAGCGTTTCCCTGACCGCTGCAATATTCATCGCGGTCGGGAAGGTGTCGTTCGAACTCTGTGACATGTTTACGTGATCGTTCGGGTGGATCAGTTCCTTAGACCCGCGGATACCGCCAGCCAACTCGATCGCACGGTTGGAGATCACCTCGTTGACATTCATATTCGTCTGCGTGCCTGATCCCGTCTGCCAGACATAGAGCGGGAAGTGATCATCGAGATCGCCAGCAATCACCTCGTCTGCCGCGCGCACGATCAAATCAGTTTCGGCGTCACTCAACTTGCCGAGATCTCTATTCACGATGGCTGCGGCTTTCTTAAGCAGCGCCATCGCTCGTATCACGGGGACCGGCATCAGATCATTGGCTACCGAGAAGTGGTGCAAGGATCGCTCTGTCTGCGCGCCCCAGTAACGGTCGTGCGCAACATGGATCGACCCCATACTGTCAGTCTCTACGCGATGGGTCTCTGTCGGTTCGAGGGACATGGTTTCCTCCGTGTCGGTACGTGTCGACGGTATCGCGCTAGACGGTGCTATCGAGCACGGTGACTGTTTCGATATGGCTGGTATGGGGGAACAGATCGACCGGTGTCACCGAGACCGGCTGGTACCCAGCTGCAGCGAAAAGACTCACATCACGTGCCAACGCGGCAGCGTCACACGAGACGAGGATGACCCGTTGCGCTTCGGTTCGCGAAATCCGATTCACGACCTTGTCGCCGAGTCCCGCACGCGCGGGGTCCGCTATAACGACATCGGCGGGCTGCGGCTCCCAACGCGCCACATCGGATCGCACAACAACAACATCGAGCCCCTTCAAATTGTGTCGGGCATCTTTGACGGCTCCCTGGTTTCCCTCCACCGCCTGCACGCGCCGTCCCCTTTGAGCAACCAACCCTGCAAAGAAACCTACGCCCGTGTATAAGTCAACGACGCTTGTAGCCGAGTCAGGAACTGCAGCGAGGACGAGTTCGGCAAGTTTTTCCGCTCCATCGGTACGCGTTTGGAAAAAAGACCTAGCCGATATACGCCAGCGGCGACCCGAGGCTTCCTCTGTGATTGCAGCAACGCCTCCGCGTTCAAGTTGGTCGGACCCAATCGTGACTACGTCCTCGGGCAGCGAGAGGTAGCGCGTCGTTGGGTGAGCGAGCACCAGGCGTTCTCCCGTGTTCGTTCCACAACGCATCTCCGCCTCTGTAACACCGTCGAAATGCGCGTCTCTCACCAACGAATCAAGAAGTGGGTGAGCTACTAGACATGAACCGACGGGAACTGGATCATGGGATTGAGCGCGGCGAAATGCTGGTCGACCCTTGCGAATCAACACACGCAATGTATTGCGATAGCCAACCGCTGGCAGCAACACCGGCGCGGCGACGATTGCTTCGGCGTCAGGAACCTTTGCAATTCGCTTCAACGCGTCGACAACGATTTCGCGTCGGAAACGAGGCTGTGAATCAACAGCAATGTGTTGCCAATCACAACCGCCGCAACCGTCCGCAACGTATTGACAGGGTGGATCGACTCTGTCCGGCGAAGCCTCCAACACTTCTACAACGCGAGCGCGCGCAAATGACCGCTTCGATTCCGTTATCTCAACCTTGACGCGCTCCACTGGCAATCCACCTGCGATGAGGACGACCCGACCATCAGCATCTCTCCCCAACGCGTCACCGCCAGCCACCATTCGGTCTGCAACTATTTCCATAGCTATCTCTCAGCGCGTTAGCGGCTTGTAGGTGATGCGATGCGGTTGATCTGCCTCTGCACCGAGTCGCTTATGTCTGTCAGCCTCGTAGTCCGAAAAGTTTCCCTCGAACCATCTCAGTTCACTGTCACCCTCGAACGCGAGAACATGAGTTGCTATCCGATCGAGGAACCACCGATCGTGACTGATCACAACAGCGCAACCACCAAAAGCGATGAGCGCGTCTTCTAAGGCACGCAATGTGTCTACGTCTAAATCGTTGGTCGGTTCGTCAAGGAGCAAGAGGTTTCCGCCCTCCTTCAACACCTTGGCAAGTTGCACGCGGTTGCGCTCGCCGCCCGAGAGTTCGCCAAGTTTCTTCTGCTGATCAGCACCCTTGAAGTTGAAACTCGCTACGTATGCACGCGAGTGCACCTCGCGACCGCCGACGATGAGCCGGTCGACACCGCCCGTGATCTCCTCGAACACTGTCGTGGAGGCGTCTAGGCCGTCACGGCTCTGATCGACATACGCAAGTTGCACCGTTGAACCGACCCGCAACTCGCCTGCGTCTGGTTTTTCGTGACCAACGATCATCCTGAACAACGTCGTCTTGCCAGCGCCATTCGCTCCAACCACACCGACGATCCCACCACGCGGGAGTGAGAACGAAAAGTCATCGATCAATAGGCGATCGCCGCCACTACTGCCCTCTGGCGCCGAGTATCCCTTGACCAGATGGTCTGCCTCCACCACGATGTCGCCGAGACGCGGACCTGCCGGTATCGAAATAAGAAGCGAGTCGCCGCGATCAGGTGCCTCCTGGGCTTCGGCCATCAAAGCGTCGTATGCATTCACACGAGCCTTGCCCTTTGCCTGTCGCGCTCGCGGCGACATCCGAATCCATTCCAACTCGCGCTGCAAGGTTCGGTCTCGCACCTTGTCTTGCTTTTCTTCCTGAGCGAGCCGCGCCTCTTTTTGCTCTAACCATGAGGAGTAGTTGCCCTCCCACGGAATGCCTCGCCCGCGATCGAGTTCGAGAATCCAACCAGCGACGTTGTCAAGGAAGTAGCGGTCGTGCGTAACGGCTACAACGGTTCCCGCATATTCGGAAAGGAACCGTTCGAGCCAAGCGACAGACTCGGCATCTAAGTGGTTGGTAGGTTCATCGAGAAGCAAAAGATCTGGGCTAGCCAACAGCAATCTGCACAACGCAACCCTGCGCCTTTCGCCTCCCGACAAAACCGTTACATCGGCATCGGCCGGCGGAAGGCGAAGCGCATCCATCGCGATATCAATTGTGCGCTTGAGATCCCACGCCCCTGCCGCTTCGATCTTTGTCTCGAGTTGCGATTGACGTTCACCAAGTTTGTCGAAGTCGGCTTCTGGATCGCCCCAGCCAGCGAGTACCGCGTCGTACTCCTCAAGGAGTTTCACGGTTTCTCCAACGCCATCCATCACGTTGCCAAGCACATCTTTATCGGGATCCAAGTGCGGTTCTTGGTGCAGCATCCCCACGCTGAAACCGGGAGCAAGACGGGCTTCACCGGAGTATCCGTCGTCCTCGCCCGCCATGATGCGAAGCAAACTTGATTTTCCAGAACCATTGGATCCGAGAACACCGATCTTTGCTCCGGGATAGAAAGAAAGATTGATGTTCTCGAGAACTTGTCGGTCTGGTGGATAGAAACGCGACAAGCCGCTCATTGTGAAAATGAACTGCGCTGCCATCGCTACAGACTCGCCACTCGGCCGGTCGCAAGGGCTGCTGTTTCCGCCGCTTCCAACTGCTCTTCAAGAATCGCAAGACCACCGGTCCAGAAAGCTGGATCGGTTAGATCGCAGTCGACGATCCGGCCAAGTTCTTCGGGTGGAAGTGATCCACCTTTGGACAGCATCTCCAGATACGCAGGTACGAAAGCGGACCCGCGCTCTTCGTACTTTCGGTACACCGCAAGCGCAAGCAGTTGTCCGTAGGCATACGCGTATACATAACCGGGAGTCGCTATGAAGTGAGGAACGTACGACCACCATGTTCGGTAGCCGTCGGTGATCTCCACAGAGTCTCCGAGCATCTCCTCTTGAGAATCGGTCCAGTGCCCGTTGAAGTCCTCAATGGACAACTCGCCGATGTCACGCCTGTGCGTATGCACCGCGTCCTCAAACCGATTCATCGCGATCTGTCGGAACACCGTTGCAATCTGGCCCTCGAGACTTTCCGCAAGCAATGCAAGACGCGCTTCCGGATCTGTGGTTCCCGCGAGAAGGCGTCCGAAGGTAACTGTCTCGCCAAACACCGATGCGGTCTCGGCCAACGTGAGAGGAGTGGACTGGTGAAACACACCTTGGTCGCGCGCTAGATACGCGTGCAGCCCATGCCCGAGTTCGTGGGCGAGGGTAAGCACATCGCGGCGGCGGCCGGTCCAGTTGAGCAACAAGAACGGATGTTGGCTCGGGATTGTGTACGCACAAAAAGCGCCGGGGCGCTTGCCGTCACGAATCGGGGCGTCTATCCATCCCTCCGAGAAAAAACGACCGCCGATCTCAGCGAGTTCGGGCGAGAACGACGAGTACGCGTCCAACACGAGGTCACGCGCGTCGGACCATCCGAACGACTCCTCGGCCGACGCAATACTCGCCATCCGGTCGTAATCGCGGAGGCGCTCTAGGCCGAGCATGCGGGCCTTCAGCCTGTACCACCGTTGCGGAATGTCCGACCGTTGCTGCACCGCAGCCACAAGCGCCTGAACGGAATCGTCGCTCGCCTCGTTTGCAAGATTGCGCGATGAGATCCATCCCGAAAAGTTCCGAAGCCGATCGTCCGTCGCCTTGTCTGCAAGCAGAGTGTTAAAAACAAATGCCCGCGTTCGAAGACCCGGAGCAAGCCCATCTGTAACGGCGGACGCAGCAGACTCGCGCACCGAACGGTCCGGCGACATGAGCATTGAGAGCCCCTGCTCTAACGCGATCGTCTCACCGTCAACGGTCAACGTGATCGCGGATGTGAGTTCGCTGAAAAGTCGCGACCAAGCCGAAGCACCGGTGACGTCCTTCTCGGTAAGGATCTGTTCCTCTGGCTCGCTGAGGAGATGTGGAAGATAACGGCGAGTGGATCGTAGGTAGTGACGACAGAAGTCAAGCCGCGGATCCGCCAATAATTCCTCAGCACGATCGTCGGATAACTCCACCCATTCCAACTCGAAGAAAATCACACGGGTTTGAATGGCCGTCGCTTTTTCTTCGACCCTCTGCATGAGCGCGCCGCGCTCTGGATCGGTCTGGTCGACAGCGAAGCGAAGCCCCGCGTATGAGCCAGCTCCACCAACAAGCTCCGCCATGTGCGCCAATACACGCATAATTTCCGAAAGTTCCGTCGCGTTGAGTTCTGCGACTCGCCCGCGGTACCCCTCTGCGACAGTCGCTAATGCATCTGCTTGATCCAACATGGAATCGACGCCATCCGCGCCTCGCCCAGAAACCAGCGGCTCCAGGTCCCACGCGATTTCGGAAGCAGTGAGATCTGCATCTACTTGCGTCATAGATGCGCAGGCTAGGCGGGCGTGGCTAGCGGTCCCGGAAGCGGCCGGGAATGAAACACCGACAACGTCTGCGTTGCTCGCGTGAGTGTTACGTAAAGGAGTCGAAGGCCAGCCGAATCCTGGGTCACCAACTGTGCAGGTTCCACCACAATCACGTGGTCGAACTCAAGGCCCTTCGCTGCCACCGGCCCGATCACACCGACAGCGGCATCAAGAACCGTGGGCGAGTCCGCTACCGCGCCTACATCTTGGAGCGCTTCAGTAAGCGTCGAGTGGGCCTCGTCGGGCGCAATGACGGCAACCGTCCCTCCGAGCAAAAGGGTCTCGCGCACACATTGGATCGCGGCTGCCACCGGATCAGCGACAAGTGCGAAGAGGGGTTCTATCCCGGTACGACGTACCGACTGAGTCGGCTCAACATCGGATGCGGCTACCGCGAGTATGCGGTTGGCGACATCCATTATTTCGACAGGCGTTCGATAGTTGACGGTGAGCGTCGCGCGGCGAGGCGCGTCGAGACGCGGCAGGTGTCCTAATACTTCGGTCCATCCGCTAGATGCACCGGCTTTGGATGCTTGCCCGAAGTCGCCGACGATCGTCATGGAGCCGTGCGGGCAACGGCGGGCCAACATACGCCATTGCATCGGAGAGAGATCCTGCGCTTCGTCGACAAGGACATGTCCAAAAGTCCTCAATTCCGGGATGGCTCTTGTTGCTCGCGTGTTGGGATCGGCGAAGCGTGCCTCTAACGCCGACGAAGTCATGTAGCCGCCAAGCCCAAGATCACGCATGACGTTTGAAGCCGTCTCACCATCGCCATGCCCGTTGTCCTTGGTATTGCGGATCGGGCGAGCGGATTCCACTGCTCCACATAGTGCGTCGGCCTCATCTACCAGCGCGCAGTCCGCGTCGTTCCACGCGACCAGCTTTGTGTTCTTTGCTCTCGCGCGGAAGAGCAAGTGCTGTTCGGCATCCGTGAGTAGTTCGCGGCCAGCGGAGCCGATAAGCACCTTGAACGAACAGAGGTCATGTACCAGATCCGCTCCGGATAACACAGGCCACATGCGTTCGAGAAGGATGATCACTACGTGGGAGCGGCGAAGGCGTCGGCGAAGATCTTCTTCGAACTCAGGAGGGAAGTCTTCCTTTCGCGCCTTTGCGTCTCGATACTTAGACAGCAGGCGATCGACAACCATTCTCTCCACGAGAGGGCGGCGGTCGTTGTGATTACCAGGCCGTCGACGAGCGCGGTCAATGACCTGACGGCACTCTTGTCGCGTTAGACGAAGTATCAGTCCATCGATGAGCACTTCGACATTGCGGCGAGGCACGTGCTCGCGATCCCGAAGCGCGCGCTTCAGAACCGAGACCATGCGAACATCACCCTTGAGCCGCGCTTCTGCGGGGTCCGTGCAGATTGTTGCTCTCAGACTGGACTTCAAACCTGTGACGGTGGCGAGTTGTACTTCGTGTTCGCCAAGACTCGGGAGCACCTGCTCGATGTAACGCAAGAAGATTGTGCTTGGCCCGATAAGCAGCACTCCTTGTGCGCCCAATTGCTTGCGGAATGTGTACAACAGGTACGCCGCTCTATGCAGGGCTACCGCTGTCTTGCCTGTACCCGGTCCCCCTGAGACGATCAATACGCCTGGCAGTTCTGCGCGCACTGCTGCGTCCTGTTCTGCCTGAATGGTCGCCACGATGTCACCCATGCGCCCCGTGCGTTCACGTTCCAGCGCCGCCATGAGTGCACCCTCGCCCATGACAGCAAGCCCTGAACTTGCGGCGGCGTTCGCGTCGAATACTTCGTCGTCTAGCCCAATCACTTCGCGGCCGTTGCGCGTGAGCAGATGACGACGGCGCATGACCCCCATCCGTTCAAGTGCTGTTGCCCGATAGAACGGCTCCGCTACGGGCGCCCTCCAGTCAACAACGAGTTGCGTGTGTTCATCGTCCTCTACGCCCAGGCGGCCGACATAGAAGCGTCCACCTTCATCAAGATCTATTCGTCCAAAGCAGAGCGGCGTGTCGCCGATCTCTAATGCCGCGAGGCGGCGTTGCGTGTGATCGACGGCGATGTCGCGTTCGAGGCGCGCCTGGTGTGTACCGCCACGGCGGACATCGCCATAGGCATCAGCGACCGTGGACGCGGCTAACCGCATCGCGTCAAGGCGCTCGTAGACAGTGTCTAGGTATTGCTGCTCTGCGACGATCTCGGGATCGACTTGGGGGCGTTCTGACACCCGTCCTCCGGCATTCCGACTCAATTGGGGAAACCGTCAAGTCTACGGGATCGGGTTACGCCACGTCGCTGCGGATCAGATCTGTTGAGGGGTGGTTAACTCCACACTCTCCGGATCTATTAGGAGCACCCGAGACGCATGTTCAAAATTGCCGGAGCGCGCAAGAATCATGGTGCCGCCGAGGTTGGGTACGGCTGGCGAATCGACCCCGAGGTGGCGTTCAACTGCCCTGATCAGACCGCCATGAGTAAAGGCCAAGACCGACTCTCCGCTGGCCCTACCTTCGATCGCTTCGAGAACAGCGAGAGCACGCTTAACGACTTCGTCATCGCCTTCGAAACCCGATGGCCTGCCTTGCGATCCAAGGAACCCTGGCCAACCTTCATCGATCTGGGTTCGATTGAGTCCGGTCCACTCCCCCGCATCACGTTCCATCAGACGATCGTCGATCTGCACATCGAGGTCAAGCGCGTCACCGACTATCTGCGCCGAACGGCTCGCTCGCACTAACCGCGAAGACCAGATCTGAGTGATCCCGTCTACGTGCTCGCTGGTCGACGCGTTCGCCGCCTGCAGTTCCCCTAGTGCGGAAAGCGGCGGATCGGCGTGACCTTGCCACCTGCCGTCGGCGTTCCAAGTGGATTGACCGTGACGCACTAGCAGGATACGCGTCGTCAAGAAACGTCTGCCTCGACAAGTTCAAACTCTCCATTGCGGTAAACGAGCGCCGCAAACTTTCCCTCGAGTGGAGGTCGAAGATTTCCCATCGCCGGATCTGAGTAGACGCGTACCGTTCGCTTGCCGGCTGCCGTCGGCATGACCACGCGATCGCTTGCAGACCACTTGAGGGCTGCCGGTGCAAATACGAGCGCCTGGAAAGCCCCGAACTTCTGGCCCTTCAGACTTTGAGTAACACGATCCGCGCTTGGAACATTGAACGCGGCGGGCAACTTGAAGCGTTCCAACTCTTCTTTCACGAGTGTGCGCAACTCGGCCTTGTTCGAAATCTTGCCGTCGATTGCTCGAATACGCGCGGCGTTACAGGCTTTGTTGACGCGCTCCAGCGTCGTGACCAAGAGATCGTGTTGGTCGGGATCTGGGATGAGGTGGACAGATACAGGAGATGCCATACGGGTTAGATCGTGCCTGATAAACGGCCCTCACGGCGAAAGGACGCTCTAAGACGATGCGTCAAGAGGAAACATTTGCGACGAGTTTGCCCCACGTACCGCGAGTGGCCAGGCTTGCTAGCCCGACCGGGATCTCCTCGAACTTCAATGTTCGGGAGATCAACGGAGCAATCTGGCCGGCTTCATGCAGCGCCATCAGGCGTTCATGGGTGGCGCGGATCAGGTCGGGATTCATGACGTTGTAGAAGCCCAAATTGACACCGACCACGGAATAGTTCTTGATGAGCACGTGGTTGGTGCGCGCTTCTGCAAAACGCCCTCCCGTGAATCCAATGATCAAGATGCGGCCTTCGAAGGCAACACACTTGGTGGATCGGTCGTAGGTGTCGCCACCGACCGGGTCGTAGATCACATTCGCACCGAGACCGCCCGTCGCCTCTTTCACGGCATCGACGAAATCGTCAGCGCGGTAGTCGATCACCAGTTCAGCCCCAAGGTCCTTGCACACCTGCACCTTTTCCGGACCACCCGCTGTAGCGATTACGCGGGCTCCCGCCGCCAGCCCTAGTTGGATCGCCGCAGAACCAACACCTCCTGCTCCAGCATGAACGAGCAGTACCTCGCCGGGTTGCAGCGCCGCGCGGCGATGTAGCCCGACATGGCCGGCTTGGTAGGTGACATGAAGCGCCGCAGCGGCTTCGTCTGAAAGCGAATCCGGGATCGCGAAGACGGTTCCTGTCGCGGCAACAGTCTGTTCGGTGAACCCACCATCTCCGAAGCGCGGGACCGCAATCACGCGTCGCCCCAGCAACGCAGGATCGGCACCCGGCCCTAGTCCGGTCACGGTGCCTGAAACCTCGGCCCCCGGAGTGAACGGCAAGGGTGGGCGCACCTGATACTCACCGCGACACATCAACACGTCGGGAAAATTCAGAGATGCAGCTGCGACGTCAACCAGCACCTCACCTGCC
The DNA here is from genome assembly GCA_009694415.1 of Acidimicrobiia bacterium. Classification (GTDB taxonomy): domain Bacteria; phylum Actinomycetota; class Acidimicrobiia; order IMCC26256; family JAENVU01; genus SHUZ01. The sequence goes on along the minus strand of SHUZ01000041.1, from coordinate 4,022 downwards.
GCCGGTTCCGGAGTAGGCAGATCCTCAAGTGTGAGGACTGCGTCGGGTTCACCCAACTCGTGCACTCGCCATGCTCGCATGTTCCTACCGTAACCTCACTGCCTACACTAACGTCGACGTAGAGGAGTAACTATGGGCCGCTTTGATCTCCAAGAGATCGAAGACGCGTATGCGAACTTTCGAGCGGTAGCCGCAGAGTGTGGCGCGAGCGGCAAGTGGGATGCATGGGCAGACCTGTTCACCGAGGACGCTGTCTATTACGAACACCTCTACGGCACGTTCACCGGTCGCGAAGCAATCCGCACTTGGATCACCACGACAATGGCCGAGCCGATCAACCGAGAAATGACTGAGTTCCCTGCGGATTGGTGGGTCATCGACGCTGAACGCGATCGCGTGATATGCGCTGTTTGGAACCGGATGGCTGACATTGGCGATGGCGAAGTGCACCAGGCGATCAACTGGTCCCGTCTTGATTATGCGGGCGACGGGCTCTGGTCGTATGAGGAAGACATCTACAACGTCGACGAGTTCGCAGCGATGATCAAGGGGTATCTAGCGGCGAAACGCTCGCAGCAATCCTGAGCGTTCACGCAACGGATTCGACCCTGTGTGTTCCTCCATAGTCGCGTAGGGTCAGCAGTCGCGATCTACGCCTGGAGGAAATCATGCGTGCAGCCATTTTTACCGGAGACGCCGAGCTATCAGTCGAGGACGTCTCTCCGCTAGACCCAGGGCCGAATGAGGTAGTGGTACGCATTGCCGCGAGTGGCGTCTGCCATTCAGACCTGTCTGCGACGAACGGCACGCTTGCCATGCCGCCACCGTGCATCCTCGGACATGAAGGATCGGGCGTAGTCGAATACGTCGGTCCAGAGGTAACGCGTGTGAAGGTTGGCGACAAGGTGATTGCGTCGTTCGTTCCATCCTGCGGACATTGCTTCTGGTGTCTCAACGGACAGGCCAACCTCTGTTCGCTCGATATGAGCGTGATGATGACGCCGAAGGCAACCCGTACCGATGGATCGATCGCTATCGGCTTCACCGGGCTCGGAACGTTCGCCGACCAGATGACGACGCACGAAGCAAGCCTCGTCAAGATCGAAACGGATCTTCCCCACGAACAACTCGCGTTGATCGGATGCGGCGTCACTACCGGAGTCGGTGCGGCTCTGAACACAGCCAAGGTTGAACCCGGTTCGATCGTCGCCGTGATCGGATGTGGTGGCGTAGGCCAGTCCGTGATTCAAGGAGCACGCATTGCAGGCGCATCACGGATTATTGCGATCGATCCGGTCGCCCTGAAGCGTGAAGCGGCGACGAAATTCGGAGCTACGGACCTTGTGGACCCAACCGATGGAAACGCTATCGGCCAAGTGCAAGCCCTAACTGGTGGCCGTGGCGCTGACTATGTCTTCGAAGTGATCGGGCTCCCCGAAACAATCGTGCAGGCCTACGAGATGACAAGGCGTGGAGGAACCGCGGTTGTTGTTGGAATGCCGCGTATGGATTCCATGGTGACGCTTCCCGGTTTCTCTTTGTTCTACGCCGAAAAGAAGTTGCTCGGCTGCGTCTACGGATCCGCGCAAGTACGGCGCGACTTCCCGCGCTTCATCGACTTGGTGGAAACCGGCCGACTCGACATTGCAGAGATGGTGAGCCAAACGATCGGTCTCGACGACGTGAATGAAGCATTCCGAGCCATGGTTGCTGGCGAGGTAATCCGCTCAGTCATCACCAACACATGATTCACCAAGACCAATGAGCGCCAAGGACGACAAGGAACGAAGGCTCGGGCTGCAACGCGAGCGTCTTGAGGAATGGGTAAATAGCACCGAAGTAGTCGAGGCAATCCCTGCTGCGACCGTCATCCTCTTGCGCGATGGTGCCGACGGTATCGAGACCCTCATGCTCAAGCGCAACTCGAAACTTGCGTTCGGCGGGATGTGGGTGTTTCCCGGAGGACGCATCGACGAAGGGGACTACCCCGATGAATCCCGTCAAGACATCGTTGCCGCAGCGCAGCGCGCCGCTGTGCGCGAGGCGATGGAGGAGGCGGGACTTGATGTCGAGCACGATTCGTTGGTTCGGCTCTCTCACTGGGTGCCACCGGCGCAGACCCCCAAGCGTTTCGCTACATGGTTCTTCGTTGCGCCTGCGCCTGACGGCGCGGTAACAATCGATCAAGGTGAGATCCATGACCACATGTGGGTATCACCCATCGATGCGATCGCCAAGCGCGATGCGGCGGAAATCGAACTGGCGCCGCCAACCTGGGTAACGCTTCATACGATTGCGCTCTCTCCTACCGTCGCGCACGCAATTCAGCGCGCTACCGACAACGAACCCGAACAGTTCACAACCAATGCTGCGGCTACCGACGAAGGTATCGTCACGATGTGGCACGGCGATGCTGGCTACGAGACTGGCGATGCCTCAGCAGAGGGATCGAGGCACAGGCTCATCATGGATGCCACGGGATGGCGCTACGAACGCTCGGGTTTTTAGCGGTCGCTACCCATGAAGTGATTGAGCAACGCATCGGCTTGAGCGTTGGGCAGAGTCGAACCGCCGTCAATCAATAGGTTCTGTCCGGTCACATAGGCAGACATCTGTGATGCAAGGAATACAACGACATTCGCAACGTCTTGTGGAGTGCCGACTCGACCCAAGGGCGTTGCTTCCTCGACAACGCTACGCAGTCCTTCCGCCGCTAGCACTCCCGCGGTAAGCGGCGTCTCGATCAGTCCTGGCGAAACGCAGTTCACGCGGATGGATGGCGCGTACTCGAGGGCGGCGTCCATCGTTAGAGAAATCACTCCGGCTTTGGCTGCCGAGTAAGGGCCTTCAAAACGCGTCGGGCGGACACCGGAGACCGAAGCATGGTTCACGATGCTTCCGCCGCGGTCGCGCATCAACGGAACGGCCGCGCGAATGCAGTTGAACGTACCGGTGAGGTTGACGCCGATGAGTCGTTGCCACTCGGCGTCTGGGTATTTATGCAGAGGCATCGCATTGCCAACTCCCGCGTTGTTGAACAACACCGTCAGCCCTCCGAGGGCGTCCGCCATCTCGGCAATCGCTTCAGAACACGTTTCGGAATCCGAAACATCGGCTTCGATCGCGAAGCCACCAATTTCGGCTGCGACTGCGCGCGCACCTTCGCCATCGATGTCTAACACCGCGACCTTGGCGCCTTCTTCGGCCATGCGCCGCACTGTTGCGAGGCCAATGCCCGACGCACCACCGGTCACTATCGCCAACTCACCATCGAGCATTCCCATATGTGAATCCTCTCAGACGCAACGGAAGGGCCCGAAGGCCCTTCCGTTAAGATTGCTATCGCCCGAAGTGGGCAGGGATTACTTGCTCGCTAGGACTGCGTCTTTGAAGGCCTTGAGCGGTGTAATGCGGACCTTGTTAGAGGCCTTGATCGTGATCGTTTCGCCTGTTGCTGGGTTGCGACCTTGGCGTTCCGGGCGGAAGACCTTGGCGAACTTGGCGAAGCCACTGATGGCGACTGGGTCACCCTTGGAAACGCTTTCGGTGACTACTTCGGTAAAGGCCGCTAAGAAGGCTGTTGCAGTCTTCTTGTCGGACTCTGTTTTCTCGGCAAGCGCATTGATGAGCTCGGTCCGGTTCACGGATGCTCCTTTTGTATGAGGACAGGACGCCTATTGGCTGTTTTGCAGCCTTGCACGTTCCGCGCCGAAAAACGCGGATTTCCTAGGCCTTTTCTTACGTGATCATGCCGGAACCCTGTTGATCCGTCACTGGTGTGGCTGGTGTTGTGAATGTGGCTGTGCCACTAGCGGACTGCGGAGAAACGTCGGCCCTACGGCGTACCCTCGCCGCCGGATGAGCAACCCATGACGATCGCGGCCGACAACCCAGCTGACAACCAAGTGACCGCGATACCTCTGCTGAATCAATGTGTCATTGCACTTGGGGGCGACGACCGCGCAGGCCAACGCGACCTGTGCCTTGCTATTGCCGACGCGTTCGCCACGGGTCACCACCTT
>SHUZ01000040.1 GCA_009694415.1 Acidimicrobiia bacterium | reverse complement strand
TAACGCGCTCGATTCATCCATGGATTGGCTACTTGAGCCGCTCGTTACAACAGGACTAGTGGAGCCGGAGGTCGGGATCGAACCGACGACCTGCGGTTTACAAGACCGCTGCTCTGCCAACTGAGCTACCCCGGCGGGTACGTCGAGGTTACCGGCCGCGCTGCCGAGCAATTGCGTGGCAGGCGACGGCGGCCGCGGCCGCGACGTTCAGACTGTCTAATCGCCCGTGCATAGGAATCGATGCGATCACATCGCAGCGATCGCGTGCCAGACGTGAGATGCCTCTACCTTCGGCTCCTAGAACGAGCACCAGGGGCCTGTCGGCGACAGCGAGGTCAAATACATCGGCATCTCCATCGGCATCTAAACCAACCGCCCACATCCCAACTCGGCCAACCCGGTCGAGCATCGCCGGAACCCCGGCGACAGCGGCAATCGGAAGCAGCTCAACCGCTCCCGCTGCTGCCTTCACCGCCGCCGGAGAGAGGCGCGCTGATCGATGCCGCGGAATTATCACTCCGGTAACACCAGCGGTTTCAGCTACGCGCAACACCGCACCGAGATTTCCGGGATCGGTGACCCCATCAAGAGCAACTACAAACGCGTCGGGTCGCGCAAGCATCTCATCTAGGTCCGCAGGTTCCACCGGTTCCGCAATTGCAAGCACCCCTTGGGGGGCATCAGTACGCGCGCGCGCCGCTAATTCATCGTGTGTAACTTTGCGCACGCGCACGCGCGCCGCGCTTGCGAGATTCGATATCTCCTCGAGCACCGGCGCTTCCTTTGACTGGGTCATCCATATCTCTAGGACGGTTCTGCGTCCGGCACGCAGCAACTCACGGACAGCTTGCCGCCCCTCGACCTGTTCTCCCCCCAGGACGCTCGTCTCGCGCGAGATTTTTGGCCGCTCGTTCCCACCTCGCGCGCGCGGTTGTGATCGCCCGCTCATCGATGCCACAGGGTGCCACTGGGTGTGTCTTCCAACGTCACACCAAGCGCTGCGAGTTCATCCCGTACCCGATCCGCCGTGGCGAAGTCCTTGGAGACGCGGGCGCCTTCTCTCTCTGCGATAAGACGTTCGATGACATCGTCATCACCGTCTTGATCATCGGAAACACCGATCTCGAGGCCGAGCGCAGCCAATAGATGACGAACGGCACCTAGAAGCGAACCCGCCTTGGCGAGGTTGGCGGAGTCGATCTCCGTATTCGCGCGTCGAACTGCATCGAAGACAGCGGCCACCGCTGCCGGCGTGCCGAAATCGTTGTCCATCGCGACGCGAAAAGCCGCCACAACCTCGACGTCTAATAACGATGCGTCGGATACAACTCCGGCCGCTTCCGCTCGGCGGACCAATGCGTCGAGCCTCCCCACTGCCTCCGCCGCTGAACGCAACTCCGCATCGCCGAGTTCCATCTGTGACCGATAGTGCACCTGCAACACCGCTAGGCGAAACGCCCGTGGGCCATGAGCATCTATCGCGTCACCGAGCGTTGTGTAGTTGCCAAGCGACTTCGACATCTTCTCACCGCCGGTCATCACCATTCCAGAGTGGATCCAATGGCGAGCGAAGGCATGGCCAGCACCTTCTGCTTGAGCTCGCTCATTTTCATGATGAGGGAAAACGAGGTCATCGCCGCCACCATGCAGATCAAATCCTTCTCCAAGAATCGCCAGTGACATCGCGGAACATTCGATGTGCCATCCGGGGCGGCCTCTTCCCCACGGAGAATCCCAGTCAGGCTCTCCTGGCTTCGCTGCCTTCCACAATGCGAAATCAACTGGGCTGCGTTTCTGTTCATCGACATCAACCCGCGTGCCCGCGCTGTCCAGCAAATCTTGCAGGCGGCGGTGAGATAACTCTCCGTACGCCGGGAACGTATCGACGCCGAAGTACACGCCTTCACCTTCGATCACATACGCGTGCCCAGCGGCAATCAACTCGGCAATCAGATCAATCATTGGTTCAACAAATTGGGTAGCCCGCGGTACGGCGTCCGGTGGAAGCACGTTGAGGCGTGTCAACTCTTCCCAATACGCAGCCTCATATCGGTCTGCGACCTCGGCCTCGCTGGTTCCCTCGCGCGCGGCGCGGGCGATGATCTTGTCTTCAACGTTGGTGACGTTGCTCACGTACATCACGTCGAGACCAGTCCAGGTTAGGTAACGACGAATGATGTCGTAAACGAGCGCAGTACGTCCGTGGCCCACGTGAGGCACTTCGTAAACCGTCGGGCCGCATACATAGATCGATACGGATCCGGCGATGCGTTGCACGAGATCTGTCTCGCGACCGAGCAACGTGTCGTGGATGCGCACCATAGGAGCGCACGATACCGGTCTCTCCGTTCCGAAAGCCCCATTCCTTCGAGCGTTTGTCGTGTGGCGCACCGTGGCGGTGCATTCTGCGACAAACGCACATGGAGTTGGGAGCCCCCCGGCCTAGGCGTGGCATGGCGTGACCTGGGCGTGACCTGGGCGTGCTCTACGCGTGCTCTAGGAGGGCTACTGCCCAGGCGGCAATTCCCTCTGTACGGCCTACAAAGCCGAGGCCCTCGCCCTTTTTCGGTTTAACCGACACCATCACAGAAGCCCCCGCGCCATCTCTCGCCGCGTATAGCGCTGTGGCCAAATTGGCCACCATCTCCTCGATATGGGGCGCGAGACGCGGTGCTTCTGCGGCTACAACCACATCGACGTTGACTACCGACCAACCCTCGAACGCAACCATCGCCGCGACCTTCGCCAGCAAGTCGATCGATGACGCTCCGCGATACGCGTCGTCACTGGCAGGAAACACCGTTCCGATATCTCCGAGCCCGACCGGTCCAAGAATTGAGTCGGCGACAGCGTGCGCGATGACATCCGCGTCGGAGTGCCCGACCAAGCCCGTACCTTCGATAGGTACCCCGCCCAATACGAGGGGACCATCGCCGCCGAACGCATGCACATCGAACCCGAGCCCTACGCGAATCATCGGCGATCACCTGTAATCAGCGCGGCAGCGCGCGTTAGGTCACCTTTATTTGTGATCTTCATGTTGTCCTCCTCGCCAGGAACCGTCACGACAACTCCACCGGTCGCCACTACCAACTCGGCGTCATCGGTTGCTTCGGCGCCTTCTGCGTGAGCTCTCCGAAAAGCGGCAGCCCGGAATGCTTGAGGTGTCTGAACTGTTACAAGATCATCTCTCGGCACCGTCGCCATCACCTGTGATCCTTGCACTCGCTTAACTGTGTCGGACACTGCCAACGCCGGAACGGCTCCGTCGGAACCCTGCTCTACGGCTGCGATCACCGCTTCGTACAACGCAGAGGTGGCAAGCGGACGCGCTGCGTCGTGCACAACGATTACCTCAGCGTCGTCTGGAACACATGCGATCCCGGAGCGCACGGAAGCTGACCGCGTCTCTCCGCCAGCCACGACCTTTGCCACGGCCGGACCATCCCACTCAATACCTTCGGGCAACACAAGCACCACACCCGCGGCACAACGACTAGCAATTCGAACGCACCGGTCGATGACGCGTTCCCCAGCGAGATCGAGAAACTGCTTAGGACCGCCGAAACGCGTGCCGGAACCAGCGCCTACAACGATCACCCAGGTCTCCACTCCTCAATAATGCCGCGAATCACGGCCACGGGAGTAAGTCGAGATCAAACCTCGGCCAGCGTCTGCGGGTCAGCAGGTTCGATCTCTGAACCTTCCTTCCGCACGAACACGAGGCGGCCGGCATTTGTCGGCACGATCGACGACACCACGAGCTCAACCTCGCCCGTCCCAACGAGGTCTGCTGCATCGTTAGCTACCACCATCGACCCATCGTCGAGATACCCGACCCCTTGGCCTTCATGGCGTCCCTTTAGCGTGAGAGAAACACGAATCTTCTCTCCTGCGGCCACGCCGGGTTGCATGTCCATTGCAAGTTTGCGCGGAATCACAGCGAGCACGCCCTGTATCTCCGCGTTCCTTGCGAGGTTCACATCATTTGTTAGTAAACGAAGTTTCAACCGCTTTGCGAGAGAGATCAGCTTCGCGTCGACCTCAAGAATCTCGGGCAACGCGTCCTCGAGCACATAGACGCTGATCGAGGTTTCGCTCCGTAATGCTTCGATCACCTCTAGTCCATTCCGGGCGCGCCGTCCGCGCTCGTCCTTCGCGTCGGCCATTCCCTGCAGTTCGTCCAATATGAAACGCGCCACGAAAAGATCGTCATGGAAAAGTCCCGAACGCGCGAGTGCGAGCAACTGACCATCCATCACCGCCGAAGAATCGACGAGGCATCCTTCGGCATCTTCGTAGGGGCGTGCACGTACGAGCGGGCTCGACGACAAACCAGCCATTGCGAACAATTCTTCGCTCTTCTGCGCACAAATACGGAAGCCCGTATATATGAAAAGCCATAACGCGAGTGCCGCGATCGGCAATGCGACTTGCGGTCGCAAATAAATCGTGGCCGGGATGGCAACCATTAGACCGAGCAGGGCACCAATGCCTCCGCCAACAACGCCAGCGATCACCTGCGAAATCGGGACGCTCTCAACCCTGCGCTCGACTACATTTACCCCACGCACGACCGACCTACCGAGCAACCCCCCACCGAGGTACCCGATAAGGCAACCAAGGATGCCGCCGATACCTGCGACCATCTGGCCTTTGCTGGATATATCGGCTCCAATTATGAAACCGGACGCGGTACACACAAGAACGGTGAACAACCGCGTAATCTCGACGAACATTGCAACCTCACCTTTCTTGGGTACCGCCTAAGAACCGGCGTGTTCGGTCACGTCCTTTATCTACAAACCGGTCGAAGCATCGCGTTCATTTTGTCCCAGCCTTCTTAGCCGGAGCCTTCTTCACGGCGGCCTTGGCTCGCGCCTTGACGGCCTTCTTGGCTGGGGGCTTCTTCACGACAGCCTTGGCTGGCTTCTTGACTGGCGCCTTCACTGCCTTCTTGGCCGGAGCTTTTTTCACAGCAGCCTTGGCCCGCTTCTTGGCTGGTGACTTCTTCGGCACCGACGGCTTAGGGACTGGTTCCCGTACTCGCAACGGCTCGGCGTCGGAGTCGATCATCGTCGCTCCCTCGCCCTTGCCGAGGACATCGTCGAGCCTTTGCTCGGCCTCTCCCTCGTCGACCTTCAGCGCGAAAGTAAGTTCCGAAACGAGAATCTGGCGAGCCTTGCCAAGCATCCGCTTTTCTCCAGCAGAAAGCCCCTTGTCGTTCTCCCGGATAGTCAGGTTGCGCACTACTTCTGCCACTTGGTAGATGTCGCCACTCTTCAACTTCTCGACATGGTTCTTGAAACGCCGAGACCAGTTAGTAGGCATACGCGCTTCCTTCTTGCGAAGGACGGCGAACACCTCTTCTACTTCTTCATCATTGATGACATCGCGCAGGCCAATCTCGGCCGCGTTGTCGGCAGGGACCATGAGGGTGAGATCACCGTAAGCGAGGCGCAATATCAGGTAGTCCTGGCGCTTGCCAAAGGCAGTCTTCTTCTCGCGTTTCTCAATAGTTGCTGCCCCGTGGTGGGGATAAACAACCTTGTCACCGACTTCGAAAGGCATGGAACTCCTCGGGAGCAATCACCGGGGGAGGCGAGGGGACCGCCATTGTACCGGACCCCTGCGACAGCGAAGAATCGTTACCCAATATTCGGTCGCCTTGCCCAGGTAATGTGCCCTTGTGTCCAATCGCCGTCTGCTTGACTCCACCGAGTTATTCGCGGCCCTACCCGCAGACATGCTCGACTCGCTAAGGGAGCGAGCTGAGGGACGGACCCTCGAAAAGGGAGAAATACTTTTCTCCCAGGGCGACGACTCCCATGAACTATTCGTCGTGCTTGAAGGCCGTGTCGCGATCTCCGCTCGATCGATAGACGGCAGGGAAACCATGGTCGCGATCATGGAGAGTGGGGGGCTCTTCGGAGAACTTGGACTGTTCGACGATGAACCTAGATCCGCCGACGCACGCGCACTGGTCGACTCAGAACTTGTTGCAGTTGCTTACGACGAAGTTCGTAACACTCTCTTGGCAAGGCCTGACACGCTTTGGCCGATCGTGCGATTGCTGGCACAACGTTTGCGGGCTACAGACGAGGCGTTAGCCGATGCGATCTTCTTGGACGTTCCAGCGAGAACTGCCAAAAGGCTGCTCGAACTTGCAGGCGATGAAAACGAGTTTGTACTCCCAATGACTCAAGAGGATCTCGCAAGCCTCGTAGGTGCTTCGCGCGAACGAGTCAACAAAGCGATCTCGATGTTCACGCGTCTCAATTGGATTGCACCCACGGGCCGCAGCCGATATCGCATTATCGACCGCGATCAACTCGAGTTGCGGGCGTCTCAGTAGAAAGCCTCAGTAGCGGGCCGCTTTGTTCAGGCGAGAAACTGCAGCACGCGGGCCCAGGCGTCTGCTGCATCATCTGAACGATGAGCTGGCCTATCTGGGTCGTGTACGAATCCGTGTTCGGCATCGTCATAAACAACAATCTCGCAGTCACTGCGGGTCTGCCAGGCCGCGCGCAATGCGGCGATGTCGGCCGCCGGAGTGAACGGATCGGCACTACCCATAATCGCGAGTGTCGGGCACATCTCGCTAACCATCGCCAACGGTTCCGCTAGGTCTGGACCGACCCAGCCTCCTGGGACTGTAATCATTCCGTAAAAATCAACAGCTCGATCAAAGCGCCCCGTGGCGGCTGCTTTTAGCGCGTACATACCACCCATGCAGAAACCCATGATCGCCACAACGTTGACGTCATCTTCAACTACGAGGAAGTCTGCTGCTTGCTCCAGATCGCCAATCTGAATCTCGTCCACGAGTTGACCAACGTGTTGCATGCGCTCAGCGGCCGCTAGCGACTCGCGGTCATCAAGGCGCGCAAATGGTTCGGGCGCGCAAACTGCAAACCCATGTGTTGCCAGACGGTGACATAGATCGTCGAACAAAGGCCGTAAACCCATTATGTCTGGGTGCAAAACAACCCCGCGGGTGGGCATCCCAAGCGGACGAGCGTGAATGGCGTCTACTTCTTGCCCATCAACGCCACGCAGCCTCATGCGTCCTGCGTCGACTTCATGTGGTCCTCGATCGAGTGCAGCCATTACCGGAAAGTATCGCGCCAGACATCACCTGAACGATGTCAGACGTAACGCTCGAGAATCGAAGTCTCCGCTATCCGAGTGAGGCCATCTTTGATTGCGCGTGCGCGGGAATCGCCAACCGCTTCGACCTCGACAAGATCCATGACACTGGCGCGCATGATCTTGTGAAGAAAGCCGAATCGCTCTACAACATGTTCGGCCACGTTCTCAGAAAGACGGGGGATCTTGTGGAGCAGCCTGTAGCCACGCGGTTGTATTGCCGCTTCAAGGTCGATTGTCCGATCCAGGTGGAGCACTTCGGCAACGCATCGCAAGTCGAGAAGTGACTCGGTATCCAGCCCTGAAAGGACTGATGTGACATCTTGTAATTCGTAGTCGTCGGACTCTAGGAAGTAATCCTTCGCGAAGAGTCGACGGTCATCCTCGACACCTCCCATTAGTTCCTCAAGTTGCATCAATATCAGTCGCCCGTCGGAACCGAGTTCTATTACGTACTCCTCGATCTCCTCAGCAATTCGCCGCACCATCTCCGCGCGTTGCAATGCGTTTGCCACGTCACGCAATGTCACCAGGTCTTCAACTTCGAGTGCAGAGAGCGCACCGCTAACTGCATCGAGGCGATTCCTGTATCGCTCAAGAATCTGTAGCGCTTGGTCCGCGCGAGACAACACGCGTGAAATCGGCTCGAGTGTCCGCTTGATGCCTTGTCGATGCACCGCGACCAACGACAATTCTTCAGAGACGGTGATCACTGGTGCATCTATCTGGTTGGCCACACGTTCAGCAGTTCTGTGTCTTGTGCCAGTCTCAACGGTAGGAATAGTCGGATCTGGAACGAGGTGAACATTGGCCCGGGCGATGCGGGTGCAATCAGCCGACAGGATCATCGCGCCGTCCATCTTGGCCAACTCTGATAGGCGCTGGGGAGTGAACTCTGCGTCGAGAAGGAACCCTCCCGAGCACAAGGCCAATACTTCAGGACCGTCACCAACAACAATGAGCGCGCCCATCTTCGCTTGGAGAATTCGGTCGAGACCCTCTCGCACCGGACGGCCGGGCGCGACAAGTCGCATTGCCGCAAGCATTGCTTCGGATCTAGGCGGTGCAACCACCGGCATTTACCTTCCTGCGTCTACGCGCACTCGGTTTATGGGGTCTGCGAAGCATGTAAGAACGGTGATATGGGACGCGATTACTACGCCGACATTGTACCGGCAATGCCGTCTCGGCTCATCGGGCCATACCCGGCGTTCATTTAGTTATACATACCCGTGATCGAGAGTGCCTCGGCGATGCCACGCACCGGAATGGACTCAATGCCTTCTACCGCAGGTGCCGACATCGGAACGATGGCATGTCGGAAACCGAGCCGAGCAGCTTCAGCCAAACGCCGAGGATGCTGGGATGCGAGCCGAACTTCACCACCGAGACCGATTTCGCCGACGGCGACGAAGTCTGGAGGGAGCGAACATCCCATGTGCGCGCTCGCTAGCGCCAATGTGAGCGCGAGATCTATGCCCGGATCAACAACTCTCACACCGCCAGCGACGCTCGCGTATACGTCGGCAAATCCGATGCGGATGTCTCCCCTTCGGTCCAGCACAGCCTGGAGGAGAGCCAATCGGCCGCTGTCGATGCCCTGGGTTGTGCGACGCGGTGGGGCATCTCCCTGAGTAGGTACAACCAACGCTTGGACTTCCACTAGTAGCGGACGCCCTCCTTCAAGGATGGGCGTGACGATAGAACCTGTGAGTTCAGCGCGTCGGTCGGCAAGAAATAAAGCCGACGGATCGGGAACGTCTTCTAATCCACCGTCGCGCATCTCGAACACTCCCAACTCGTTAGTCGAGCCGTAGCGATGCTTTAACGGGTAAAGCATTCGAAGTGCGTGATGCCTATCGCCCTCGAATGCAAGAACGGTATCGACCAGATGCTCCAACGACCTTGGGCCAGCAATCGATCCGTCCTTCGTGACATGACCAACCAGGATCACGATTAGGCCGGTCTTCTTCGCGACCCGCGCGAAACTTTGCGCGCACTCGCGAACTTGAGCAACCGACCCCGCGCCGCCCGGTAACTCAGGATCAACAATTGTTTGAATGGAATCGATGACCAGCACATCGGGCGCGACGTCGTCGATGTGGGCGAGAACATTGGGCAGGGATGTTTCGCTCACAACAAGCAGGTTGGATGCGAGTGCATCTACGCGGTCAGCACGCAACCGCACCTGCTCCTTCGATTCCTCCGCACTAACTAGAAGACATCGATAGCCCGACTCGGCCATTCTTCCTAACGCCTGTAAGGCAAGAGTGCTTTTCCCTATCCCTGGTTCCCCTGCGAGCAGCGTCACCGAACCTCGAACGAACCCGCCACCCAAGACCCTGTCGAGCTCGACTACCCCGCTCGGGCGCCCGGCTCCGGCGTTTGGATCTACCTGAGCAAGCGGGATCGGCTGATCTTCAGGGGCACCCGCCACCCGTAGAACTACCGAAGACGGGTCATTGAAGGTTTCCTCAACGAGTGTGCTCCATGCCCCACATTCAACGCAGCGGCCAAGCCACTTGGGGGCTTGCGCACCGCATTTGGTGCAGGCGAATACAACACGGGTACGAACACGCGTTCGGGTCATGTGGTAACCCTACGCCGGGGGTGCGACGTTTACGGGGACCAGAAAGCCGCGGCCCCTCAAGCAGCGCCCGCCTAGAGGGTCCCCCGACTTTGGCGGGTTCGCGATTCCCCTTTTATTACGAGCACGATCGCCAAAGCAGCCGCCCCTATTGCCACGACAAGCATGATTACGTGGGAGAAGTCCAAATCAGTTGAACTCGCCTTCACAACAGCACGATCGCCTTGCGATATGGACACCGTCTTGGGTTTTGCATCCGGCAAGAAGGCGGTAACCCGGAGATGAAGAGAATCATCCGCTTGTTTGGCGAGCGATTCCTCAAGGGCTTTTACATCGACACGTTCATTGGTGAGACGAGCTACCAATTCTGGGTCTTTCGAAATAGCAAGGTCGAGCGCGCGCCTGTCCGCCACCGCCCGGAACGACCACTCACTTCGAAAAGGACCTGCATCACGCGTGACCCGTAGATCGCGAATAGGGCCCGAAGGACCGTTCAACTCGCGGATCCATGCTGATGCTTCGGAGGGTTTGGAAAACGGTTTCTTCAGTTCGAGCGCAGCTCCACCGTTATCTGTTTCCTTCCATCCAGATATCCGCCACCCCGATTCGGCGAGTCCGTCCAACCGCACGCGGGTGTCAAGAGTTCCACCGTCGACCGTAGCTGCCCTCACCGCGTCTGCATCAAGATCGATGCCGACGGTCACCTCGCCGCTGCCATTCTCTTTCAGGTCCACGCGCACCAAAACGTCTACCCGGCAAGCACCGAGCGCAAGCACAAGCATGAGGGCGGCAAGAATTCTTCGCAAGACGCGCAGTATGTCACGCGCCTTCAAGCACCCGCATAACTATTCGGCTGTTCCGCTTTCCGCGTGTTGCACCGGGGGTTCGATCGGCTCAGTCGGTTCTACTGGGTCGATGATGCGGAACACAATGGCATCTTCTTCAACATCGACAATGATCGACTGCCCGGTGTGGAACTCTTTCCACAAGATTTTCTCTGATAGCGGGTCTTCGACCATCCTCTGGATAGCGCGTCGCAACGGACGCGCTCCGAGTGTCGGGTCATAACCCTGCTTCGAAAGCAAATCTTTGGCCGCTTCGGTGAGCTCCAACGAGAGGCCTTGGTTTTCAAGTTGGGTCTGCACCCGCTTGATAAGTAGATCCACAATCGAATGAACTTCCATGCGGCTGAGTTCAGCGAACACGATTACGTCGTCGATGCGGTTCAGGAACTCCGGACGGAAGTGACGCTTCAACTCCTCGGTCACCTTGTCCTTCATGCGCTCGTACGTGACCGACTCGTCTACCTTCGAGAATCCGACATTCGCCTTGCGCAGGTCTGCAGTTCCAAGGTTCGAAGTCATGATGATCACAGTGTTCTTAAAGTCGACTGTGCGGCCTTGCGCATCGGTCAGTCGGCCATCTTCCAAGATCTGAAGCAGCGCATTGAACACATCGGGATGCGCCTTTTCGATCTCATCGAACAACACGACCGAGAACGGCTTACGGCGAACAGCTTCTGTGAGCTGGCCTCCCTCGTCATAACCGACGTACCCAGGGGGTGACCCGACTAGACGCGACACGGTGTGCTTCTCCATGTACTCACTCATGTCGAGTTGGATCAAAGACGACTCGTCGCCAAACAAAAACTCTGCAAGCGTCTTCGCGAGTTCAGTTTTTCCGACGCCCGACGGTCCCAAAAAGATGAACGATCCGCTCGGTCGTTTGGGATCCTTGAGACCCGCACGCGTACGACGGATCGCCTGACTCACAGCTTTTACCGCGGGGTCCTGGCCCACGATGCGCTTGTGCAACTCATCTTCCATCCGCAAAAGCTTTGCTGTCTCTTCTTCGGTGAGTTTGTAAACGGGAATACCAGTCCAGAGCGCGAGTACCTCTGCGACCGACTCTTCGTTCACTTCATTGAAAAGGTCTACGCCTTCAGCCTTAAAATCTGTTTCCTTGGCTGCCCGCTGCTCGAGCAATTCTTTCTCTCTGTCGCGCAAACTCGCTGCGAGCTCGAACTGCTGATCTTCGATCGCGCCTTCCTTCTCCTTGCGCACCTTTGCAATCTCATCTTCCAACTCTCGGAAGTCGGGCGGTGCTTGCATGCGCCGAATGCGAAGGCGGGAACCGGCCTCATCAATCAGGTCGATGGCCTTGTCAGGAAGATGGCGGTCCGAGATGTAACGATCGGCGAGATTGGCTGCCGCTACAAGCGCTTGATCGGTAATCGTCACTCTGTGGTGACTCTCGTAACGTTCACGCAGTCCCTTGAGAATCTCAATCGTGTGCGCCACCGATGGTTCCTCAACCTTGATTGGCTGGAACCTGCGCTCAAGAGCAGCATCCTTCTCGAGGTGTTTGCGGTACTCGTCGAGCGTCGTAGCGCCGATTGTCTGTAGTTCGCCGCGCGCCAACATCGGCTTGAGGATGCTCGCCGCGTCTATCGCTCCTTCGGCCGCTCCAGCTCCGACGAGCGTGTGCAACTCATCGATAAAGAGGATGATGTCACCACGCGTCCGGATTTCTTTGAGAACTTTCTTAAGACGTTCCTCAAAGTCGCCGCGGTAACGGGATCCCGCAACCAACGCGCCAAGGTCGAGCGTGTAAATCTGCTTCCCTTCGAGTGTCTCTGGGACATCTCCGCCAACAATGTCCGACGCAAGACCCTCGACAATCGCTGTCTTGCCAACACCGGGCTCGCCAATGAGAACCGGATTGTTCTTTGTGCGACGCGACAGAACCTGCATGACGCGCTCGATCTCTTTTTCGCGGCCGATGACGGGATCAAGCTTCTTCTCGCGTGCAAGTTGAGTGAGATTGCGTCCGAACTGGTCTAGTACCAGCGAACCGCCAGGAGTGCCAGCTTCGGACTGGGAACCGGCGCCAGGCGATGCACCTTCTTTGCCTCCGGCGTAACCGGACAACAGTTGGATGACTTGCTGGCGTACGCGTGAAAGATCGGCGCCAAGTTTTACGAGAACCTGCGCTGCGACCCCTTCGCCTTCGCGAATGAGCCCGAGAAGAATGTGCTCCGTACCGATGTAGTTGTGGCCCAGTTGCAGCGCCTCGCGAAGCGACAACTCCAGAACTTTTTTCGCTCGCGGAGTGAAGGGGATATGGCCCGACGGCGCAGATCCACCGTGGCCGATGATCTCCTCTACCTGCGCACGTACAGCTTCGAGAGAGATCCCGAGCGACTCGAGAGCCTTAGCGGCTACTCCTTCACCCTCGTGGATCAACCCCAAGAGAATATGTTCAGTACCGATGTAGTTGTGATTGAGCAGGCGCGCCTCTTCCTGGGCCAGCACCACAACTCTCCGGGCTCGGTCTGTAAACCGTTCGAACACTCGCCTCCGCCTTTCGTCAGGCGCTCAGTGAAGGGTCCCCATCATATCGGGCGGGTCAGAGATTCTCTGTAAGCCAATCGTGGATCGGCACCTGGCTCGACACTCTGTAGGGCACATCTCGGACCATCGACCAAGGGTTGCTGGCTGGCAGTTGTTCCTGTTCCGGCTTGGTAACCATTGGCACAACACCGTACCGTGGTGCGATGCAACCTCTACAGGCGCTAGGGATCGCGCCGTTGGCCGCCGATCTCGAACGCGTCGAGGTATGTCTGCGAGAGTCTGCGCGGTCCCAGGACCCCTTGTTGAGTGACATCGCATCGCACCTGATTTTGGCAGGAGGCAAGCGCCTTCGGCCTGCGCTAACGCTATGCGCCGCTTATGCAACAACGGGGGTCTCCCCCGTCTCCGACGATGTCATAACCGGCGCCGTCGCTGTCGAACTCGTGCACCTCGGATCTCTTTATCACGATGACGTGATCGACGAGGCACAAACACGCCGAGGCGTTCCGAGCGTCAATGCACGTTGGTCAAACATCGTGGCGATTCTCGCGGGCGATTACTTGCTGGCACGCGCGTCTGAGCTCGCCGCTTCCTTGGGCGCACAAGTCGCCGCTCTACTTGCTGCGACGATCGGTGAACTCTGTCGAGGACAGGTGCTCGAACTCGCACACCTCTTTGATGTCGACAGATCAGAGGAGATCTACTTCTCAGCGATCGACGGGAAAACCGCTTCCCTATTCGGTACCGCATGTCGGATAGGCGGGATGGTTTCTAATGCCGACGATGCAACACTCGATGCCTTAACTAACTTTGGGAAGCGCGTTGGCACGTGCTTTCAAATCGTCGACGATGTGCTTGACGTTACCGGTGACGAAGCAACGCTTGGAAAACCCGCAGGCAACGACTTGGAGGAGGGCATCTACACGTTGCCAGTCATCTACGCGATTGACCGAGAACCGAAACTGCGCGACATGCTCGGCCGCAAACTCGATGCAGATCAGTTAGAGGCCGCTAGAAATCTCGCAACTTCAGATGGTGCGGTCGCACGCGCCCTGAAGATGGCTCAGCAACAGGCGGACCAAGCGAACGAAGCCCTTGGAACGAGCGCCGGCCTTGACGACGACGTAACCGCTGGGTTGCGCAGGCTCGTAGATACTTTGGTCACCCGCGAGAACTAACCCCTGGATCGGCGATGAGCGTTCCTAGCGGCCCACACGGACTAGGTGCCCTGCGGGCGGCGCGTGACTTACTCGCCACTCCGGTACCCACACTCGAAGCCCTAAGCGGTCGCTACGGGCGAACATTCGCGGCGGGGTTCGTTGATCCTCTGGTCGCCGTATCTACCTGGCCTCGACCTCGAATCGTTAGCGCCTCCAGATCCAGTGATCCTGTCGGTGTGCTTGCGGGAACGGACCTACCGTCGCGATCCATTTGGCACCGGACCTAACAAGTGTTGTAGTCGACCTCGTTTTGCCGTGCGTTTGGGCAATGACTGATCCGCCGACGACTCCTCGATCATCTGTTACCGACACCGAGAGGTTGATGAACTGAGGACTGGTTGCATCCGGAGCGGTAGTTGGAACAACGGTTGTAGTTGTTCTTGGAACCGTCGTCGACGTCCGAACTGGCTGCGTTGCCTCTACCGGCGGCAAGACGATCGCGGCGGTCGTGCTCGTCGCAACCGAAGATGGCTGCGTGGACGCGGACCCAACCGCGATGACGACGACCAGCGCGCCGACGGACCGCTAGAGCGACTGGCGCATACGGGACGCGATCACGTGATGAAGGCTGGCACCCATTGCCAATGCCAGTTCGTCGCCCTCTAGTCCGTCGCGCAGCGTCAGTTCCAGCACCGCGCGCTCCGATTCGTTCAACCCGGCCGCTGCTTCCCAAAGAAGCGTGCTTAGAACATCAGGATCGACGTCGACTTCTATATCCATCGCCTCGATCACCCCGCCTCGATCACCCCGCCTCGATCGCCCCGCCTCGATCGCCGCCCAAGTCCTCAATCGACGCGGTAGGTACTGCGCGCCCAGCGCGCACGCGAAGACGCGTCGCGAAGGGCATCCTCCGTCTCGGCCCGATCCCTGAGAACGGTGAAGCACAATCCGAACACTCGATCTGCGTACCGATCGTAAATCTCGCCAAAAGCTTGCTCGTAGCCTGCCCTCGCGGCGACAACCAGGTAGTGATCGCTCTTCATCATTGATTCCCACAAAGGGAAGAGCCACGAACTGGCCAGTGGATCACACAAATATTCCGATCAGGCCGACGCCGCTCGGTGGCGATCCGCTGCCGCGGACTCCATATCGTCTACTCCGGCGAGGAATCCAAGGACAGCTTGATTGAATGCGATTGGGGCCTCGAGCATCAGTCCGTGAGCAG
>SHUZ01000039.1 GCA_009694415.1 Acidimicrobiia bacterium | reverse complement strand
AAAGCCAGCACAGACAGGTCAGGTGAGGCAGGCCGCTGTGAACTCGAGCGCACTGGGCCCATCAGCGCAGAGACTGCTCGTCGTATTGCTTGTGATGCTGGAATCTCGCGCATCATTACTGATCCTGATGGAATCCCATTAGATGTCGGTAGGTCTAGACGCACTGTTCCACCACCGCTTCGAAAAGCCGTGGTCGCGCGCGACCGAGGATGCAGATTCCAAGGGTGTGACCGACTTCCATCTAGATGCCAAGCACACCATGTCATTCACTGGTCACACGGCGGAGTCACATCACTAGACAATCTGGTGTTGTTATGTAGTCATCACCATCACCTATTACATGAAGGCGGATGGAACGCAACACTGCGTAACGGCGTGCTCCACATCTACCGACCCGACGGAACCGAGTTCATGTTGCATGGGTTGGCGGCATGACCCTGGGAGATGTGACGAGTTACGAGCGGATCCCCAAACGCTTCGCTATCACTTCGTTCATGATCTCGTCGGTTCCTGCACCGATTCTTTGTAGTCGTGCGTCGCGCCATGCGCGGCTCACTGGTTCTTCGTTGAGGTACCCGTAGCCGCCGAAGATTTGCAAACAAGTGTCGGCCAGCCGGTTTTGTACTTGAGCTGCATATTTCTTAGCCATCGAGATTTCAGCGACTGGGAACTCGCCTTGTTGGACGCGCCAGATCGTGTCGTATGTGAGAGCGCGCGCTGCGGCTAGCTCTGTTGCGGCATCGGCGAGCATGTGTGCGATCACTTGGTTGTCTGCGATAGCGCGGCCGAATGCTTGCCGCTGACGTGCGTATTCGATCGTGCGCGCCAGTACCGCGTCCGCTTGTCCTAACGACTGCGCTGCACCCGACAGGCGTTCGTACTGCAGTTGCCATGACAACTGCGAAAAGCCTTGACCGGGTGCATCTCCGATCAAGTTGGCTGCAGGCACTCGCACATCTTCGAAACGAATCTCCGCAGTATCCGAAGACCGCATTCCAAGTTTGTCGAGTTTGCGGGAGATGGAGATGCCCGCGAGGTCGGTGTCGACCACAAAGAGAGTGACCCCGCGGTGTCGTGTTCCAGGTTCAGTTTGTGCCGCGAGCGTAAGGAAGTGCGCGCGGGTGCCGTTGGTGATGAACATCTTTGACCCGTTCAGAACCCAAGAATCGCCGTCAAGTGCTGCCCTCGTCGCTATGCCAGCAACATCTGATCCCGCGTCTGGTTCGGTTAATGCGATTGCACCGATCTTTTCGCCAGAGATCGCTGGACGCAGGTAACGCTCGCGGAGGAAATCGCTTCCAAACTCGGCGAGTGCAGGTGTGCACATATGCGTCTGGACGGCGACGGCCATCGGTATCGCCCCGCAACCGCAATGACCTAGCTCCTCGATGAACACCAGTGACGATGCAAGGTCACCTCCAGAGCCGCCCCAGGTTTCTGGATAGTGCAGGCCCAAGAAACCGAGTTCACCGCTGCGACGGAATACTTCATCGGGGAAGAACCCGGCCTCTTCCCATTCGTCAACGAATGGCCGGAGTTCGGTATCTACGAAGCGTCGAACACTTGCGCGGAGCGCTTCGTGTTCGTCGGTAAAGATCGCATGAGTCGCCACGGCCCCATTCTGACCTGTTCGAAGGCACTGAACCGGCGGCGGCCGATCCGCGGGACCCGCGACGCCGTATTCACTTAGAATGCGAATTGTGAGCCAATCCATCTTGCGCACGAGCCTTACGGCAGTTACAGGACGTCTCAAGACGCTTCGCGCCGAGTTGGCCGTCGTTGACGAGCAACTGCTCTTCCTTGAAGACGAGGCCGACAGCGCCCGACTCCGAGCCCTGATCGCGGAGACCCCATTGGCGGAGGCGGAGTCTCGGGAATGTCGTCGGCATGCGGACGCGATGGGAAAGCAGCGAAAAGTGTTCGCGAGTGCAATCGGTAGTCTCGAACGCGAGCAAGATGACCTGCTCGATCGTATGGCAGCAGAGATGGCCGCAAGATGAGGACCCCCAGTGACTGAAACACCTACCCGCGTCGTCATTGCCGAGGATGAAGCGATTATTCGCCTAGACCTGAAAGAACTCCTTGAGGAGGAGGGCTTTGAGGTGGTTGGTGAAACCGGGCGCGGGGACGAGGCAGTCGAGTTGGTTAGGAGACTGGCGCCAGACCTTGCGATTCTCGATATCAAGATGCCAGGACTCGACGGTTTGTCAGCCGCGCGTCAGATCACATCGGAACGTCTAGCGGCAGTTCTGATTCTCACGGCGTTCTCCCAACGTGACTTGGTTGAACAGGCGCGTGATGCAGGGGCGATGAGTTACATCGTCAAGCCGTTCCAGAAAAGCGATCTCATCCCGGCTGTCGAAGTAGCGCTTGGGCGGCATGCAGAGCTGAAAAGTTTGGAAGGCGAAATCGGTGATCTGTCCGAGCGGCTGGAAGCGCGTAAGACAATCGATCGGGCAAAAGGAATACTCATGGACCATCACGGCTGTACTGAGCAAGGCGCATGGCGGTTCCTGCAGACGCAAGCGATGAACCGACGGGCAAAGGTCCATGAGGTTGCCGAACTGGTACTAGCCGGTGATCTGCTGCCCGATCCCGCCTAAGTGATAGAGGCCGACGGCCGTCTCAGGTACGAGCCCGCTCTCGACGGGTTACGTGCCCTGGCCGTGCTCGCGGTCATCCTGTACCACGATGCCTATTCGTGGGCCAAGGGGGGCTTCCTCGGAGTCGATGCATTCTTTGTCCTGTCGGGCTTCTTGATTACGTCGTTACTGGTAATTGAATATCAGCGCGCGAAACACATAGAGCTAATCGCGTTCTGGGGGAGGCGGCTACGGCGGTTGCTTCCTGCGCTTCTCTTGCTGCTTCTCTTCGTGGCGGTTTACGGATGGCTTGCGGTACCGAACTACGAGCTTGGCCGGCTGCGTTGGGATGGCTTGGCTGGTCTTTTCTACGTAGCGAATTGGAGGTTCATTGCTTCGGGGTCTTCGTACTTCGACTTGTTCACGTCGCCATCGCCGGTTCGCCACCTTTGGTCGCTTGCAATTGAGGAACAGTTCTATTTGGTATGGCCGCTTGTAACGCTTGGTTGTCTGCGGCTCGCTAAGGGTCGTTTGTATGTTCTCGCGGGCGTCTGCGTAGTCGGCACTGCCGCCTCGGTATGGATTATGGATGTCCTGTGGAACGAAGGCGATCCATCGCGCGCGTATTACGGAACCGATGCGCGCGCTCACACGATCCTCATTGGTTGTTTGCTTGCGCTTGCGTTGTTCGTATGGAAACCGCAAACGCGAACCGCGCGGATAGCGCTTCAAGTTGCAGGAGTTTGCGGCGCGCTCACGATGTTGTGGTCTTGGCATGCGGTCGAGGACATCAGCTCCACCTATTACGGACTGGGTTCACTCGCTTATTCGGTCGCGGTCGCCGCGGTAATCGCAGCGGCAGTTCAACCGGGGCGAGGCCTGATTCGGTCGCCGCTTGCCATTACCCCGTTGGTGTGGATTGGGATGATCTCGTATGGCCTCTATCTATGGCACTGGCCCGTAAATCAATGGTTGGTTGAACGGCGCGTCGGTTTCGGCGGAAGTCAACTAAATGCTTTACGACTGCTGGTTACTTTCGCGGCGGCGATCGCTAGTTACTACCTAGTCGAACGGCCGGTGCGCGAAGGGCGGTGGAGCGTCGTGCGGAAACGTTGGCTTGTCGCGCCAGTGGGTATTGCACTTGTTGTCGTCACGTTGTTCGCAACGACTGCGGATGCAAAGACGAAGCCGACGTACCTGGCTATACCTGCGTCGCCTTGTCCGGAACCATCCAGAGAGGAATTAGCCGCCGCTCGGCGCGCATACCGCGCAGATCCGTTACCCCAACGCGATGGTGTGCGGTTGAAGATTGCAGTGGTTGGCGATTCGATCGCTTGCAGTTTGGACCCTGGCTTTCGAGCAGTCGGGCCATCCCAGCGTTATAGATCACAAGACTTCAGCATCATTGGTTGCGGCGTGGTGTCGGGGGAGTTGGCAGGCAAGGGAGACTCCATTCCGCGCCTGACGGATAGATGCGCCAGGTACGCAATGGAGGCCCGAAACCTCATCCAGAAAGATGATCCAGATGTCATCGTTTGGATGAGCATCTGGGAGAAGAACGATCTGCGAGTCGACGGACGAACGGTCTTCGCAGGGACGCCGGAGCACGACCAAATAATTTCATCGCGGATGGAAGCCGCGTACAAGACGCTGACCCGCAAGGGCGCGCGACTGGTTCTGGTGGCTGCACCTCCGTCGTCGCAGGGCGAGTTCATGCATATACGTAATGGACCGGCGGGAGATGTGAGCGGCGAGTTCAACCGCCTGAGCGGTCTTCTGCGGGGTTTTGCAGTTGGTCATCCCGACGTGACATTCGTGGATTTGGCCGAACTCGTCTGCCCCCAAGGGTCGCCATGCCCGCGTGAGGTCGCGGGGTTTATCCCCAGACCTCTTGACGGGAACCATTTTTCGAGCCGAGGTTCGGTGTGGGTGGTTAAGTCGTTGAATCCGGTGATGATCTCCGCAGGTGAAGCATCGGTGGCGGATGGGCGCGACCTCTAACATTCGCCGCGTGAGCAAGATTCTGCTTCTTGATGGGCACTCCTTGGCTTATCGCGCTTTCTACGCGTTGCCAACGGATCTCGCCACATCGACAGGCGTCGTTACAAACGCCGTTTACGGCTTCACGTCGATGTTGATAAAGGTGATTGCCGATCATGAACCGGATCACCTCGCCGTTGCGTTCGACACCGCCGCGCCCACCTTCCGTAAAGAAATAGATCCGACTTACAAGGCGGGCCGTAAGGAAACTCCAGATCTATTTCTTGCCCAGTTGCCGTTGATACATGAGCTGCTTGAGACGCTCGCGGTTCCGATCATCGAAGTGCCAGGGGTTGAAGCGGACGATGTGATCGCAACGCTCGCCGAACGCTCGGCGGCGGCTGGCATCGACGTAGTGATTGTGACTGGCGACCGTGACTCGTTCCAATTAGTTCGCGACCCACACGTGAAGGTCCTGTATAACAAACGCGGCGTTTCGGATTATGCGCTCTACGACGAAGCCGGAATTTTTGACCGTTGCGGAGTGACCCCTGCGCAATATCCCGAATACGCCTCTCTCCGCGGCGATGCCAGCGACAACCTGCCGGGAGTTCCTGGAATCGGCGAGAAGACTGCAGCGAAGTTGATCACTACATATGGTTCGCTTGAACCGATCTTCGAACATCTTGATGACTTGCCGCCCAAGCAGCGCGAGAACCTCGGGGAGTGGAAAGACCAGGTTTTCCATAACCGTGAAATGTCGATTTTGCTCAAAGACGTTGACGTCGGTATAGACGTCGACGAGTTGAGCATCGGTGGCTGGGATGACGAAGCCGTTCGAAACTTGTTTGAACAATTCGAGTTTCGAACTCTTTACCCGCGACTGGTCGCCGCTTTACGGGCGGATACAACCGTCGAAGAAATCAACGCCACAATCGCCGTCGAAGTCGAGGTGGTTCACGATCCCGGCGCGGCGGTTGAAGTGCTTGATTCCTTTTCCGCGGGGTCAGGTAGATACGCGATGGAGGCGACTTTCGTCGGCGGTTCAGGACGCAGGCCATTGCGGGGTCTTGCAGTCGCAGATGCATCACGGGTTATCTATTTCGACAGCACTTTGTTGGCAGACGACACCGTACGCGGTTCGCTTTGCCGGCTGCTTGCCGAAGGTGGCCGTCCGTTAGTTGCGCACGGTGCGAAAGAATTGATGCATGGCTTGGAAGAATCGGCCGGTGCGCATGTAGGAACGCTGGACCTCGACACAGCGCTAATGGCTTACCTGTTGGATCCCGCGGCCAGTGGTTACGACATTGAATCCTTGGCGCTTCGATTTCTTTCATTCGAACTGCGATCTCCAGATATCGAAGAGGGCACTCTTGATCTCACGGGGGAAGCGACCGGATCAGACGCAGGCAGGCGCGCCGTAACAATCTTGCAACTAGGCGATGTGCTCGCCGAGCAACTCGAGGCTCGCGGACTTACTGAGCTATATGAACGCGTCGAGCGTCCACTCGTGTCTTCGCTAGCGGAAATGGAGAACCTGGGGATTCGAATCGATCGCGAATTCCTTGAGGGGTTTCGTGATTCACTCCAGTTGCAATGCGATGCGTTAATTACCAGCATTCACGGTCACGCTGGCGAGCCATTTCTGGTGACCTCCGTGCCGCAACTGCGCAAGGTGCTTTTCGAAACACTGGACCTAACCCCAGTGAAGAAAACGAAGACGGGTCCATCGACAGATGCCGGTTCCCTTCAAAAAATGGCGGCACAAACTCCGCATCCGATACTCGATGACCTCTTACGTTTCCGGGAGGTCGAGAAACTTCGGTCTACATATGCCGAAGCGCTGCCGCGGTTGATCGCGCCCGACGGACGCATTCACGCCACCTTCAATCAACTCGCCACGACAACCGGTCGCATCTCGTCTGAAAGTCCAAACCTTCAGAATATCCCGATTCGAACTGAGGAGGGACGGGAGATTCGCAAAGCTTTCATCGCCGAGGATGGTTCGGGATTGATGACCGCGGACTACTCGCAAATCGAGTTGCGCATCTTGGCGCACCTTGCCGAAGACACGGGGTTGATCGACGCGTTCGCTCGTGGCGCCGATGTTCACACCGTGACGGCATCGAAGGTATTCAACGTGTCCGAGGAGTCCGTGGATTCATCGCAACGACGATTCGCCAAAGTTGTCAACTACGGCCTGGCGTACGGCATGGAGGCATACGGTTTGGCGCAGCGGATGGATGTCCCGACTGGGCAAGCGAAAGAAATTCTCGATGATTACTTCGCGTCGTTTCCCGGTGTGCACGCGTATATGACACGAACGGTTGCTGACGCGACATCCTTGGGATACACGACCACGATTCTCGGACGCCGTCGTCAGATCAACGAGTTAGCTTCGGATACTTTTCAAGTGCGTCAGATGGGTGAACGGATGGCGCAGAACGCACCGGTCCAGGGATCTGCGGCCGACGTTTTCAAGTTGGCGATACTTGCGGTAGACGCGGCATTGGTCGAAGGTGGGTTCGAAAGCCGCATCCTGCTTACTGTCCATGACGAACTCGTGTTGGAAGTACCGACGACCGAACGCGAACGCGTGGAACCAGTCGTACGAAATGCGATGGAAACGGTGATGGAATTGATGGTTCCACTCGTCGTAGATATCGGGTTCGGTATGACCTGGGCCGACGCGAAGTAGCGAACTGTTGTATGGGTTCTCTCGATTGTCCTGATGGTCCATGGTTCAACGAAGTCGCGAGTGCGCTCGGTCCGCGTTATTGGGCTCCTGGTACCGATCGCGTGATGTCGTTTACAAAAGGAACGGAACAAGAAGTCGATTATGCGATTAGTGCATTGAACCTTGAACCCGGCATGCGAGTGTTGGATGTTGGTTGTGGTCCAGGTCGCCATTCCCTGGAGTTCGCTCGTCGCGGATACAGGGTCCACGGGTTCGATCTGTCCGATGACTTTGTAGATCTCGCCCGCGCCTCGGCAACCGCAGAGGGACTTGACGTCGCCTTCAAAGTGCTTGACGTGCGTGAGATGGCCTTCGAGTCGGAGTTCGATGCCGCGATCTGTCTTTGCCAAGGAGGATTTGGTTTGTTGGGCGGTGCTGACGATGCGGGGATCATCGGCAAGATCGCTTCGGCCGTAAACGTTGGCGGGGGAGTGATGGTCAGTGCTTTCTCGTCCTATTTCGCCTTGCGCCATCTCGAAACGAATGAACGGTTCGATCTTGAAACTGGCGTGCTGCACGAGATCGCAGAGTTGCAGGACCAAACCGGGGTCGAGCGAACGTTCGATCTTTGGACCACCTGCTTCACTGCACGGGAACTGCACCTGGTGGCGGCGAGCGCCGGGCTAGATGTGCAAGGCGTTCATGGCGTCGCTCCGGGCAGATACGGCCCAGGTCAGGTCACGATTCAAGATCCCGAAATCCTCCTTATCGCATTTCGAGGGCTGGCCCGCTAGCCTGATGCGGCTTCCATCCGGAGGCCGTGCCTTCGCGTGACGGCAGCGCTGGAAAAGACGCTGACTGGCTGCCCGACGCCCGACCAATTCCATTGTCCAGGAGACCATTTCCTTGTCCGACTACGAGAACCCCGGCGAAATCGCCCTTGCTCAAAAGGCCGATGCCGAGGCAACTGAAGCAACCACCACCGAAGTGCCGACAACTGCAAGCAGTGACAACGATGCGGACCCCATCGACATAGTCGTACTTGACGACCTCGAAGGTATGTCGCTTTCCGACGCGATCGACGCCACGCTCGTCTCTTTCGAAGAGGGGGGACTTGTTACCGGCGTCGTTGTAAAAATCGACTCGGACGAAGTGCTGCTTGATATTGGTTTCAAATCCGAGGGTGTAATTCCGGCGAAGGAACTCTCGATCCGTAACGATGTTGACCCGAGCGAGGTAGTGACGCTCGGTGAAGAGCTCGAGGCCCTTGTCCTCACGAAGGAAGACAAGGAAGGGCGTTTGATCCTTTCCAAGAAGCGCGCGCAGTACGAACGCGCATGGGGTGCGATCGAGCGGCTCAAGGAAGAAGAAGGCATCGTCTCTGGGCCTGTTATCGAAGTAGTTAAGGGTGGACTCATCGTCGACATCGGACTCCGCGGGTTTTTGCCTGCGTCGCTGGTCGATCTACGCAGGGTTCGAGATCTTCAGCCGTTCGTTGGCAAGACCATCGAATGCAAAATCATTGAACTCGACAAGCACCGCAACAACGTTGTGTTGTCTAGGCGTGCATTCCTAGAAGAAACTCAGCGCGATCAACGCGATGAGTTTCTTACGAACCTCAAGGCCGGCGAGATTCGCCCTGGCGTCGTGAGTTCGGTTGTCAACTTCGGTGCTTTCGTCGATCTCGGCGGAATGGACGGACTCGTACACGTTTCGGAACTGAGTTGGAAGCATGTCGACCACCCGAATTCAGTTGTGCAGGTTGGCGACGAAGTAACCGTGCAGGTTCTTGATGTAGACCTATCGCGCGAACGTATTTCGTTGTCCCTGAAGGCCACGCAGCAAGATCCATGGCAGGAGTTTGCAACTGGTCACCAGGTTGGCGAACTTGTATATGGACGCGTAACGAAACTCGTGCCATTCGGTTCCTTCGTCCAAGTTGGCGAGGGCATCGAAGGACTAGTTCATATTTCGGAAATGGCCGTGCACCACGTCGAAGCTCCGGAGCAGGTCGTTACGCCCGGTGAAGAACTGTGGGTCAAGATCATCGACATTGACCTCGACCGTCGACGGATTTCGCTTTCGATCAAACAGGCGGCCGATGGTGGCGCAGTTGCAGCGGAATACCAGGATCAGTTCGGTGATCACGCCTTTGACGCCGATGGCAACTACATCGGTCCGGAGCATGTACCTGCTGCCGGGGGCGAAGCAGCGACTCTTGCCAAAGCAACGGTTCCCGAGGCCGAAGTACCAAGTGCCGAAGCGGAAACAATCATTCCCGAAGCTGATCCAGTTGTGATCGAAGAGACCGAAACTGAGGCTGTATCTTCGGAAGTGGCTACCTAGAGCGCGTCAGCTGCTTGGGTAAAACGGTTGAGTTGAACGATGCCGAGTCGCATCGCGCATAGAACCGCTTCCGTGCGGTCGCGCGATTCGAGTTTGGCGTAGATCGAAGCAAGGTGATTCTTGACGGTCTTAGTGCTGATAAATAGTTGCTCAGCAATTTCTGTTGTCGAGTTGCCGTCAGCAACCGCCTGAAGGATTTCATTCTCACGCCGAGTTATCGGTGGGTGTTGCGGAGAATCGTCAGGGGTGGGCTCGGTCGGGTTTTCAACCACCCGGAGCGTCGCACGGGAAACTGGCGCCTTTATGAGCACTTGGCCATCGGCTACCTCTCGCACGGCGTTGACCACCTCCTGCAACGTGCAGTCCTTCGTAAGAAAGCCGACCGCCCCAGCATCGAGCGCCCCAGCGCGCACGGTTGCTTCATCGTGCATCGTAAGGAGCACTACGCGAGTGTCGCCACCTTGGGCGCTAATGCGCCGGGTAGCTTCGATGCCGTCGAGCACTGGCATGGAGACATCCATCACGACCACATCGGGTTTGAGCGTTTCCGTGAGGCGCACTGCCTCAGCGCCATTAGCGGCTTCGCTGATGACAGTCGCTCCCGATTCTTCGAGAGCGCGCCGGACGGCGTTGCGCAGAAGTTGGTGATCATCGGCTACTAGTACACGGGTCATTGGCGGAGCTCCAGTTCTATGACGATGGCGGTTCCATGGGTTGGTTGGCTGTTCACTGCTACGCGCGCACCGATTGCGTCTGCACGTTCACGAATGCCGAGCAGGCCGTAGTGGCCTACCGGTGATCCCAACGAAGGCATGCCGCGACCGTCGTCCTCCACTTCGAGGCGAGCCCCACGATCGCTGACTTCCCAGGTGATGTTCACGTGAGAGGCATCGGCATGCCGCTCGATGTTTGTTAGCGATTCTTGAAGAATTCGCCAAATTTCCTGCTCCACCTGAACGGGAAGACGTTTTCCGTCGCTCAAATCACGGTAAGTCGCCTGCAGGTTGGTTTTTGTTGCCCACCGGCTGACATATGAAACGGCGAGCGCACCCAAACCAACTTCGCCAGTCACTGTCGCACGAAGTTCATAGAGGGTTTCCCGAAGTTCGCTGACCACGCCTCGCACGACCTTGTGCACTTCCTTCAGTTCGTCGTCACCGCGTGCGGTCGAGATTCGATCCAACTCGAGAGCTACATAGGCGAGCGACTGGGCGACGCGATCGTGTAGTTCGCGCGCTATTCGTGCCCGTTCTGCTTCGGCGCCGAGGGCGTGCAGCCGGGAAAAACACTGAGCATTTTCGACCGCCAACGCGAGAGCGCCAGCGAGTTCGACGATGAGAGCGATGTCATCGGCGGCGAATTGTTTGGTTCCACGATATTCGAGAGACACGATTCCGACAAGACGGTCTTGGCATAGGAGGGGGAAAGCGACGGCGTCAGTAGAGGCTGGGTCACAAGTGCTACGGGCGTCGGTTACTTCATTTCCAACGTGTATGAAAGAGCGCGATTCGCAGGCAGTTTCCAGTACCCCTGGCAACCTCTCTTGATCTAAACGATCCGGCATCGGAGTTCCGTCGGCGAGAGCAACTGTCCATACCGTGGATGTCTCGTCTGGAAGGAGGATCGCAATTGTGTCGGGGTGAAAGAGTTCACGAAAGCGATCACGGGCCGAATAGAGGACCTCGCTTAGATCCAGTGAGGCAGGCAGAGTCTGGACAATGTCATGCAATGCGTGAAGAAGGTCATTCGCAACCACCATCCGGTTTGCTGTAGCAATGCTGCGTCGTTCACGAACTTCTACATCGATCCAAAGTTGGCGGGTGAACCCACCGACCAAGGCAGCCGATACGGCGACCATCGATGCGAATAGTCCTGTCCGCAAACTCTGGCCTGAAACGCCGGAGATGATGTCAAAAAACGTGATCGCGGCTGCAGTTAGGAACGCTGCGACCAATCCTTTGCGGTAACCCCAGCCGTAGGCGGCGAGGATGATGGTCGGTAGTGGACAGAGGATGAACGGACTTGCCCAGTCGCCGGTTAATGCGACGGCAGCGAGGGCCACCGCTAGGTCAAGAAGCACAGCAGCTTCAGCGCGCCAAGTTGCTGGATAAAGCCGGATGGGACGGATGGTCCGCGCAACCGTGTTCGCTCCTAAGAGAAGCAGCGCAAGCAAGACATTGAAGGTGATTGGGTTCGGGGATATCGGCAGCAGGACGATCCCGACCGCAAGGCTGCTCCAACGAAGGAGAGCAACCAATGGCCCGAGGCGTCCTAGGCCGAAAATGGAAAGGTTGCCGACTAGTGGCGGACTTCCGCTTTTGGTCGGGTCTGCCGCCATTGAAATTGATGGATCTATTGGAATCCGGGCGCGCTCGTCGTCTCGAGGTTCCTCGGAGAAATCTTGCGGACTCTGGGTAGTTAGCACCACGTATGATCATCGGCTGTGTTGTTGGTCGGCTTGACAGGTGGTATTGGCGCGGGTAAATCGACGGTCGCGGGCGTTCTTGCTGATCTCGGAGCGGTCGTATTGGATGCGGACGCCGTCGCGCGGGAGGTGGTGGAACCAGGAACTCCCGCATTTACTGCTTTAATCGAACAATTCGGCCAGGAAATAGTCGGACCAGATGGAAGCCTCGATCGCCCTCGGTTGGCGGAAATAGCGTTTGCAACGGATGCGTCGCGCCTCGCACTCGAATCCATTACGCACCCTGCTATTCATGCCGAATTCGGGCGGCAAATGTCCAGTGCTCCTATTGATGCAATCTTGGTAATGGATGTGCCGCTCCTTGTGGAATCCGGAACGGCCGCTGAACGGGGTTACGAAGCAGTAATTGTCGTGGAATCGCCGCGGGAAGTGCGCTTGGATCGACTCGAACAACGTGGACTCGGCAGGTCTGATGCTGAGGCTCGAATGGCCGCTCAGGCAACAGATGCGGAACGACGACTTATTGCGACCTACGTGGTTGACAACTCGGGCGACTTGGCCGGGCTTACGGAACAGGTTCAGAGAATCTGGATAGATCTAGAACGCCGCCACGCAGAGAAACATTGAATCCGGAAAATTTCTCAAATAGATCTTGTTTTGGACTTCACAGGATGAACATGGGCTCGTACAAGGGGTCTTGCAAGTCAGGCGATCGCCTATCTCCGGACATCACGGTTTTTGATGCACTACTGGTAATGACAGAGACCCATGGAGCGAGCGGCGGCGCAGCTTACGCACTGCTGTTGAGACACGCGACCGTGAATGTGTGATTACTGGCACAGGGACCCAGATGACGCTCACGCCAGCGGTAAGACCACCGGCGTAACACGCTCGCCAACCCCATGAGCGCTTGTCGTGTAGTCCACCGCCACGGTGCATTCTGCGACAAACGAATATGGAAGTTGTGGGGTGCGTAGCGTCGTAGGGTGGTTGCGTGCCCGAGTTTGAATTGGTTTCAGACTTCGCCCCTGCCGGTGATCAGCCAAAGGCGATAGCCGAGTTAGCGGCGGGTGTTGAACGGGGCGACAAATATCAAACCCTCCTCGGCATCACTGGTTCCGGAAAGTCCTTCACGATCGCAGGGCTCATCACGGAGGTGCAAAGGCCAGCTTTGATACTGGCTCCGAATAAGAGCCTGGCAGCACAACTCGCGTCAGAGTTTCGAGAATTCTTCCCTCGCAACCGTGTCGAATACTTCGTTAGTTATTACGACTATTACCAACCCGAGGCTTACCTGCCCACGACCGACACGTTCATAGAAAAAGACAGTTCGATCAATGATGAGATTGACCGCCTTCGTCATTCGGCGACGAGCGCGGTGCTTTCACGCCGAGATGTTGTGGTCATCGCCAGCGTCTCCGCGATTTATGGTCTCGGATCGCCAGAGATGTATGCACAACAACTGTTCACGCTGAACGTTGGCGATCATCAGGAGCAACGATCAATTCTTAAGCGACTCGTAGAACTCCAATACGAGCGGAATGACATGTCGTTTGTGCGCAATAAGTTCCGCGTGCGCGGCGACACAATTGAAATCTTCCCTGCGTATGAAGAGCGAGGCATCAGGGTTCAGCTGTTCGGAGACGAGGTAGAACGCATTGCCGAAGTGCATCCGTTGACCGGCGAGGTCACAAACGAACTTGAAACCCTCGTCCTATTTCCTGCGAGTCATTACGTGACCCAAGACGATCAGATGCGCAGGGCAGTCGAAACAATCGAAACGGAATTGACCGAACGATTGAAGCACCTCGACTCCAAGGGCAAACTTCTCGAAGCGCAGAGGTTGCGCATGCGCACCACTTACGACCTAGAGATGATGCGCGAGGTCGGGTTCTGCTCGGGGGTTGAAAATTACTCGCGGCACCTAGACGGTCGTGCACCGGGTGAAGCGCCCTACACGCTCCTTGATTATTTCCCCGATGACTTCTTGTGCATTCTCGATGAAAGCCACGTCACGATCCCGCAGCTCCACGGTCAATACGCCGGAGATCGCTCCCGCAAAGAAACGCTCGTGGAGCACGGTTTCCGGCTGCCGTCAGCGATGGATAATCGACCCTTGAAATTCGAAGAATTTGGAGCGAAGGTCAATCAAGTTGTGTTTATGTCGGCAACCCCGAGTCCCTATGAAATCAAAATCTCTGAACAGGTAGTCGAACAGGTAGTGCGGCCGACGGGGTTGATTGATCCCGAGGTGATCGTTCGTCCTACGAAAGGTCAGATAGATGATCTCCTGGCGGAGATCCGTGGCCGCACGGCGAACGATCAGCGAGTGTTGGTTACGACGCTCACCAAAAAGATGTCGGAGGATTTGACCGACTACCTCGTTGAACTGGGTATCCGTGTGCGTTATTTGCATTCGGAAGTTGGGACCCTCGAACGCGTGGAGATCTTGCGGTCGTTGAGGCTTGGCGAATTCGACGTGCTGGTGGGGATCAATCTGCTTCGCGAGGGCTTGGATCTACCAGAGGTGTCGTTGGTGTCCATTCTTGACGCCGACAAGGAAGGGTTTCTCCGCAGTTCGACAAGCTTGATTCAGATGATCGGACGTGCCGCACGAAACGTCGACGGCCAAGTTGTTATGTATGCCGATCGCGTGACCGATTCGATGCGCTTCGCTATTTCGGAAACGAACAGACGTCGTAAACGCCAGCTTGAATACAACGCGGAGCACGGTATTGACCCGCAGACGATCCGCAAGAAGGTCACTGACATCTTGGAGATGGTGCGCCTGAGGGATGATGGCGACACAGCAGGCGGTGGCGGTAGTGGCCGAACGCGTAAGAGCAGTGCGCTATTCGCTGACTTGACCGGAATTCCACCAGATGAACTCGGGAGGTTGATTCTTACCCTTCAAGATGAGATGCATGAAGCAGCCAAAGATCTCAGGTTTGAAGAAGCGGCGCGGTTGCGCGACGAGATAAATGAGATGAGACGGGAATTGAAGGCGGTCGGTTGATCTACGCTCCAAACATGGCGGAGCGGCGCAAGGCAACGACTAATGCCACCAAGACGCCAGGTAAGGCAACAGTCAAGACGGCAGCCAAAGCACGACGTAAGACGCCCGTAAAAAAGTCCGCTCCGGTCGGGGAGCCGACGGTTATATCGGTACGAGGTGCGCGGGAACACAACCTGAAGTCGGTCGACATCGAAATTCCTCGCGATCGCCTAGTTGTGATCACTGGGTTATCCGGGAGCGGCAAGTCCAGCCTTGCTTTCGACACGATTTATGCAGAGGGGCAACGCCGTTACGTCGAATCCCTCTCGTCCTATGCGCGCCAGTTCCTCGGCCAAATGGACAAGCCGGATGTGGATTTCATCGAGGGCCTATCACCAGCCATATCTATTGACCAAAAATCGGCTGGCCGTAATCCACGTTCAACGGTCGGCACCATTACGGAGATATATGACTATCTGCGCTTGTTATTCGCGCGAATCGGCGTTCCCCATTGCCCAAAATGTGAGCGCGT
>SHUZ01000038.1 GCA_009694415.1 Acidimicrobiia bacterium | reverse complement strand
AGGCCGCGATCCTGCCGGGCTTGGCCCATCGCGCGATGCGTGCAGTTATCGCCTGATAGTCACCCGCGCTCAATCCGAGGCCGGTAAGCGGGTCCGCGCGATGCGCGTCGAAACCTGCCGAGATGAGAACCCAGGTCGGTGCAAATGCTTCCACGAGTGGCTCCACGACTTCGTCGAGTGCGCGCAGGTAAATGTCTCCGGTCGCACCCGCGGGAAGCGGCAGGTTGCACGTTGTTCCTTCGCCGTCACCCTTGCCTATCTCGTCGTGTCTGCCTGTGCCGGGATAGAGAGGCCATTCGTGAAACGACACGTAGAAGACGCGACCATCTGTGAAAAATGTGTCTTGGGTTCCGTTGCCATGGTGGGCGTCAATATCAACCACCAGGACCCGCTCGCCGACTGCAGCCAACGACGATGCTGCGATCGCCACATTGTTGAGAAGACAGAAGCCCATTCCTTGCGATGGACGGGCATGGTGACCCGGAGGTCGCAACGCCAAGAAGGCAGCATCGCCATCTCCCGCGCGCAACATCTCGAGCGCGGCGATGCCGGTCCCTGCGGCGGTTACTGCCACACGATAAGAATCGATCGACGTGGGCGTATCGGCATCTAGATGGCCGCTCCCCGAAGCACACTTCGCTGCGAGCGCATCGAGATAGGCACCTGGATGCACCAACTCCAGTTCTGCGCGAGTGGCATCGCGGACCGGAATCGGGACAATTGCATCGGCCAATCCGGCTGCCGCAATACCCTCATTGACCGCACCTAATCGGCCGGCGTTCTCAGGGTGATGACGGCCTGTGTCGTGAAGTTCGAAGATGGGATCACTCGCCACAAGCAGCACGCCGCGCACGGTAGCGCGGGTGCGCTGCGGTTACGAGCCCGCCATGTACCAATCGGGCGCGTAACGT
Organism: Acidimicrobiia bacterium; assembly: GCA_009694415.1. Taxonomy (GTDB): domain Bacteria; phylum Actinomycetota; class Acidimicrobiia; order IMCC26256; family JAENVU01; genus SHUZ01. The sequence goes on along the minus strand of SHUZ01000038.1, from coordinate 15,171 downwards.
GGGTGTTCATCATGAGCGAGGAGACGCTTCGCTGGCGCGGGGGATGGGCGAGACTGGGCCCGTGGCGAGGGAACGACGAAATCGCCTACCTATCGGTGGGTGCATCCAGGCCCGCTCCCCAGGAAGTAGTAGATCGCTGCTTGGGCGCACTTCGCGAGCACGGCTTTTCATCTGTCGTCACCAATGCACTAGCGCCCGGAGACGCGTTGCCATTTGTGGATGCAGGATTCGTGGTGCGTGAACAACTACACCTTCTCTCCCACGACCTGCGCGACCTCCCGGCCACAGAACGTCGAACGCGGAGGGCCCGCAAGACAGACCGCGCGCCCGTTCTAGCCATCGACAAACTCGCGTTCGCACCGTTCTGGCAGCTCGACGCGCGCGGCCTGACGAACGCGATTGGGGCCACGCCTTCATCGCGGTTTCGCATCACGCCTCGCGACAGTGACGGGGGGAAGATCACGGCTTACGGCATCACAGGCCGCGCAGGTATGCACGGATATCTCCAGAGGGTCGCGGTGCATCCCGACGTGAAACGGCAAGGTCTGGGAACCGCTGTCGTAGCCGATGGTTTGGCCTGGTTGAAACGTCACGGCGTAAGCCGATGCCTCGTGAACACACAGTCCGACAATTCCTCCGCCCTCGCGCTGTACCGCGCATGCGGTTTTTCCGAACAGCCCGTCGGGTTGTGCGTGATGGGTCGCTCGCTGTGATGCGCGCACTCGCGATCATTGCCGCAACCGGTCTCCTTGCCCTAGCAGTCGGCCCATCGCCCGCGTACCCAGGTCCCGCCACAGGCGAATCGGTGATCACACTGCTCGAGCAACCGGCATGGTCACCCCTTGGTGCTGACGTTGTCCTGCGCCTCAACGTGGTTAACACTGCACCCGGCATGGAAGTGCGCGCTGTCGTACACACAAATGTGCAAAGCAGGATCGGCTACGAACGCACGCTGCAGGGTGAGCGGCTCGGATCGCAGATCGCTACGACATCGACGCCTCTCGACGCGCTACCGACTTCGGCTAATGGAGGGCGCCTGTTCACTATCCCATTGCAAGATCCCGCCGCACCGCGCGATTCAAACCGTGTGCGCATCACGCTCCCGCGAACGACAGCGGCTGGCGTGTACCCGGTAGAGATCGAGTTACGCGATCCCGAGACGGGAGATTCGCGCGCTGGATTCATTACACACCTAGTAGTGACATCACCCGCGGCCAACAGTGAGCCGATTACAGAACCACTTCGGCTCTCGTGGGTCTGGCATATCGCCGACGATCCAGCCATTCACGCAAATGGCGTGATGTCACCATCATTTATCGCGGCCGTCTCTCCATTCGGGCGCCTCGCGACAATCGCAGACCTGCTCAACGCGGCGCGGGGAGTCCCGTTAGTTCTCGCACCCGGTCCCGAAACGGTTGCCTCATGGCAACTGAGTGGATCCGACGACCGAGCGATCGCAGATGGCATCGACGCTGTGCGTTCCTCTGCGCAACTGAATCAGGTGCTAGCAGGTTCCTATGTTCCGATCGATGGCCCAAGTCTTTTAGCTGCAGGGTTGGAAGCCGATGCAGTGACCGAACTGCGCGTTGGCACGGCCACACTCAATGCCACACTCGACACCGTCGTGAGCCCGCGCATGGCAAATGCTTCCCCACTCGACTCAGCGTTCCTTGAGAAATTGCATCTGAACGGTGTCGAAAAACTCGTTCTGTCTCCAAAACAACTCCTAGAACCTGACGTAGTTACGCGCTTCACGCCGGCGTTGCCGTTCGCGGTCGAGAGCAGCGGTCAGACTTTTACTGCAGTAGCAACTAGCCCCGAACTACAGGCACTACTCGCCACGGACGGCTCCCCTGCACTGCGCGCCCAGAACCTTCTCGCAGGCCTCGCGGTGGTCGCGCTTGAACAACCCAATCTCGCGCGGGGGGTCGTGTTGGACACCGCGCGCCGCTGGAACCCTGATCCCGAGGTGATCGAACCTGTCCTCGACGGGTTGCTCAGTAACCCGCTCATCGAGGCCGTATCTCTGGACGATCTTCTGGCTGCGGTGCCGCCCGAAGAAACCGACGAGGGACCCGTGGTGCGGCGCATCGCTCCCGTCACATCCGATTCCCCGAGCGTGGATCCCGCCACCTTCCTTGCGACGAGCGTCCGCCTAAACGGCCTCGCCAGCATGGTCGGCGCTGCAGACCCATCGGTGGAGAAGGGACGCGAGTCGCTCTTGACCTCCCTCACCTCGGCTTGGACTGGAGGGGTTGGGCGCAAACGAGCGGCAGCGCGACTGGTCGACGTGGACACAAGTATCAATACCATTACATCAAAGGTGCGTACGCCTGCTGCTCGTTCGGTGACGGTCACCTCGCGACGCGCTGATATTCCGGTGAGCATCCTGAACGAGACAGGCCGGGACGTGCGCGTGCGCGTGCGCCTTAAAAGCGACAAACTCAAGTTCCCCGATGGCAATGACCGAGTGCTCACGCTGGCGCCAGACAACACGACGGTTCACTTTGCTGTGGAGTCGCGCGCTTCGGGGACATTCCCGCTCGGCGTCGTCCTCACATCTGAAGACGACGCACTCTCCCTTGGTCGTGCGCGTTACACGGTTCGATCAACCGTCGTTAATGGTGTTGGAGTGATCATTACCATCTGCGCGATCCTGTTCTTGGCGTTCTGGTGGATTACGCATTGGCGTCGCAGTAGACGCGCAACCACAACCGCCGCCGCGTCGACATGATTCGCACGTGAGCGCGCAACCCACGGAACACAGGCTGGCGCGGTCCAGCGCAATCGTTGGCATTGGCACGCTCCTGTCGCGCACTACGGGCTTCGTGCGCGTTTCAACATTGGCCGCGTTGGGGTTCGCTCGCCTGACAGACGTCTACAACGTCTCCAACTCGATACCGAACATCGTCTACGAACTTCTGCTCGGGGGCACTCTCACCGCAACCCTCGTACCGCTGTACGTAGAACATCTAAAAAACAACGATCGGCGTGCTAGTGACGCGATCAACACAGTCGCAATCGTCGCGCTCGCCGTGATCACTGTGCTTGGGGTTATTGCAGCGCCATGGATCATCGACCTGTATATGGCACGCCTCGGAAACGGCGATTCCGTCGAGCAACAACGCGAACTCTCCACACAACTACTGCGCTTGTTCATGCCGCAGATGTTCTTCTACGGGATCACCGCGCTCGCCACCGGAATGCTGAACGCGCGGAGGCGATTCGCTGCTGCCGCGTTCGCTCCGGTTCTCAACAACATCGCCGTGATTGCTGTGCTGCTCACGCTTCCTCGTGTTGCAAGTGCGCCGCCATCGGTGGACTCGGTGTTGGACGATCCTTGGCTTGTGTTGCTTCTCGGTATCGGGACGACGGCTGGGGTCCTTGCGATGGCGTTGGTCTTATTGCCTGCACTCGGCAAAGCGGGTGCTGGGTTCCGGTGGGTTTGGGAATGGCGTCACCCCGCGGTTCGCAAACTCGCACGCCTCTCCAGTTGGACCATCGGGTACGTAGCGTCCAACCAGGTCGCGTTTCTTGTTGTGTTGTTCCTCGCATATGCCAAGAGCGGCGATACCTCCGTGTATCTGGCCGCGTTCATGTTCTTCCAACTGCCGCACGGCTTGTTCGCCGTATCGATTATGACGGCACTCGCCCCTGAACTCGCACGTCACAGCCAAGACGGCGACATAGATGGATTGCGCGATGCGTTTTGTGGTGGGTTCCGATTGATGGGTCTTGCGGTGATCCCCTCTGCGGTGCTGCTTGGCGTGCTAGCAAAACCAATCGTGAACGCGTTGCTGAACTACGGGTCGTTCACCGACGAGTCAGCAACATTGACCTCAGAAACCTTGACTGCATTCGTTATCGGACTGTTCTTCTTTTCGGCATACCTGTTCACGTTGCGAGGCTTTTACGCGATGCAGGACACCCGCACGCCGTTCTTGCTGAACGTGTTCGAAAGCATACTGAATATCGTGCTTGCGTTGGCCCTTTACCCTTCGCTCGGTGTTCAGGGCCTCGCCTTGTCTTGGTCTATCTCTTACGGATTAGGCGCTGTCGCCACGCTCGTCGTTATGCGAGCGCGCCTTTCTCGCCTCGACGGTCGCCGAATCGGGGCTTCGCTTCTTAGGGTCACGCTGGCATCTGCGGTGCTGGGTGTGATCGCATACTTGGTAGCGAACGCCATCGGTTACGGCACCTCTGGCCAGGCGATTCTCGCAACGGCGGGCGCCGCGATCGCTGGCGGTGCGGCCTTCTTCGGCGTGTTACTCCTTCTCCGCCACGACGAGCTGGGCGCCCTCAAGTCGGTACTAATGCCGGCCGGACGAGCGGACCCGACGCCTCGCGTGTAACCATTGGGCATCGGCGCGGGTCGAAGGTCGGTACCCCTGCCGCGCCAAAGCGCCGGCGACCCATTCCAATCCATTCCGAGTTGTGAGGAGACCACCTTGACCGTCCGAATAGTCACCGACAGTTCATGCGATATTCCGCAAGAACTAGCCGACGAGTTAGGCATTGAGATCGTTCCACTTTCGATCCGATTCGGTGATAAGGAGTTTGTCGACAGGGTCGAACTTTCTACAGAAGACTTCTGGACCAAGGTTGCCCAATCGCCGGTACTGCCAGAAACTGCTGCTCCATCTGCAGGCGCATTCGAGGAACGCTTCCGGGCGCTAGCCGCTGACGGCGCGGACGGCATTGTCTGCATCTGCCTTACGTCGCGTTTGTCGGCCACCATGCAAGCGGCGCTACTTGGCGCCAAGGCATTGGAAGGCGTATGCGAGATTCGAGTCATCGACTCTATGAGCGCGTCGATGGGCGTTGGTCTGCACTGCATTACGGCGGTTGAGCTCGCAAAACAAGGACAAGATGTAGATCAGATTGCGAGGGTCATAGAAGATCAGGTGACGCGGACGCATCTGTTCGCCACGCTCGACACACTCGACCACCTCCGGAAGGGCGGGCGCATCAGCGGCATGAAGGCCCTAATGGGTGGGGCTCTTTCGGTGAAGCCGATCTTGACCATCGCCGATGGGCAAATGGTCGAGGCAGGAAAGGTGCGCACTAGATCGAAGAGTCTCAAGTACCTCGCCGACAAACTCAAAGAGGCGAACGAGCCGACCAGCGTTTATGTGTTCCACGCTCAAGCTCCCGATATCGAAGAGTTTCTCGACATGGTTGGCGAGATAGTTCCTCGCGACAAAATTGCGATCGGCATCATCGGGCCCGTCATTGGATCGCACGGTGGGCCTGGAACCATCGGTCTCGGTTGGGTAGATAAAGCCTGAACTGCTTGCGTTCCGGCTTCCCGTCTTAGAGGTGCGCAACCATGGCCCTGCCTGACCGCCGCGTCGACGCCCGCGCTGATGCGGTGCTTGCGCGAGCGGCAGCGAGTAATGACCGCGACGCGTTAGAAACGCTGCTCGCGCGCCATGTGGACAGGATCTACGCGGTGTGTCGCAGGATCCTCGGACCCGACGACGCGATGGATGCAACACAGGAAGCGATGCTTTCCGTCACGCGGTCGATCGCGATGTGGGATGAACGCGCTGCGTTTACGACATGGCTGCACCGCGTCGCCGTGAACGCCGCTCTCGACGAGGCGCGACGGCGCGAGCGGCGGCCGACTCCATCGGATTTGTTGCCGGATGTGGCGGCGCCCGAGGGCGGGATCGATGGGGTGGCCGACCGACTCGAGGTAGACGCAGCTTTGGCTGAGGTACCGGAGGAGTTCCGGGTTGCCGTGGTACTTCGGGACCTATGTGACCTTGATTACGCGCAGATTGCAACGGTTTTAGACGTTCCCGTAGGTACCGTACGGTCCCGAATCGCCCGTGGTCGCGCTGCTCTTGCTGAAATAATCGGGAACCCGAACGATGGTTCCCAACGTCTTATAGGTAACCCATGAACGATCCCACGAATCCCAACACAACGAGTTGCCCATTTGGCGACGACACCGACGAGGCCATCAGCGCATGGCTCGATGGCGAACTAGACGCGTTCGCTGCGGACCACGGTTGCAGTGGTGACGAAGCGCGCGCGCGTCTTGAGGCTTCGCCGGAGGCGGTTGCGCGGCGGGAACGTTTCGGTGCGGTGCAACAGGTTGTAGGGGAATCGGTTGAACTCGCAGAGCTAGACAGTCGCCGCCTTGTGCGTACCGCTCTTGCTAGTGCCCCGACAGCGCAGCGCCGACCGTGGCGTGGGTTGGCGATCACTGCGGTCGCAGCCGCTGCCGCGCTCGTAGTAGGTGTCGGAGTGATCAGTTCGCTTGGCACAGATGATTCGCAAACAGCGACAACTGCCGACGCGAAGCCCTCGCCTGCCCAGGGAGATCTTGGATACATCGGCGATGTAACAGACCCCGAAAATCTTCGCTCGCTTCTCGACGGCGGACCCGGGCAGAAAGGATTGGCACCGGCTCAGACTGCAACGCCGGAGTCAGAGGAGATCTCTCGGGACATCGGTTCGAATGAAGCAACTTCAAGTGACGGTGCTGCTGATGCCTCGCTGGATTGTGCTGGACAGTTCGCAGCAAGCGGTAAGGAAGTCTTCCGGGCCACCGGCAACTACGAGGGACGAGCGGCGGTACTAATAGGCATCGAGCGTTCAGGGCGCACGATCGTTCTGGTGGTTGCAGCAAGCGACTGTCAAACAGTACTGACGTCTATTTCTCGGTAACGCACGGGGAACCAACAGGCTTCAAGTCCGGCTGGATCGACGTTTAGCAACACGCCGTCCCCAACCGGTACGATCCCAGCCGATCAATAAAGGGAGCCCCTGTGAGTGACAGCGCCAAAGACTGGACCAACCGCGCAACCGAAATCATTGAGCAGACGGTGGTGCTCGTACGCGACCGCACGGTCATTCCGGCCCAGCGCGGGGCAAAGGCTGTTGTCTATGGCCTCCTTGCTGCATTCTTCGGTGTCACCGCGTTAATTTTGCTAGCAATTCTGGGCTTCCGAGTGCTGGCAATTCCATTGCCCGTGTGGGCAGCTTGGTTGCTAATAGGCGCGATCTTTATGATTGCGGGCCTGTTCTGTTGGAACCGACGCGCGGCGCGCGAGGAGCAATCTGAACGTGCCTGAAGTACATGAGGTAGTAATCGTCGGATCCGGGCCGGCTGGCCTAACCGCCGCCACCTATTGCGCCCGCGCCAATCTCGCTCCGGTCATCATCGAAGGCATCGCCGCGGGTGGGCAACTCATGCTCACCACCGATGTTGAGAATTATCCAGGTTTTCCTGAAGGGATCATGGGTCCAGACCTAATGAGCCGCTTTCGCGAACAAGCGTTGCGCTTCGGTGCACAGGTCATTACGGCCGATGCGGACACGGTGGATCTATCCACTCGCCCATTCCGTGTTGTCGTCGACGACAAGGAGTATCTGGCGGAAGCAATCATCATCTCGACGGGCGCTTCGGCTCGCATGTTGGGCCTAGAGGAAGAAGCGCGCCTGCTGGGACACGGTGTTTCAACGTGCGCAACCTGCGATGGCTTTTTCTTTCGTGATCATGAGATCGCTGTCGTGGGTGGCGGCGATTCTGCCCTCGAAGAAGCGCTATTCCTCACCAAATTCGCATCCAAAGTGACTCTCGTGCATCGTCGCGACGAACTGCGCGCGTCCAAGATCATGCAGGAGCGCGCGCTGGCGAACCCGAAACTTGTGTTCAAGTGGAACGCCGTTGTCGAGGCCCTGCATGGAGAAAACAAGTTAGAAGGTGCCACTCTGCGCGACACGGTGACTGGCGAAACAAGTGAGCTCGCAGTGACCGGCCTGTTCGTCGCCATCGGCCACACACCAAATACGAGCCTGTTTACAGGGCAACTCGACCTCGATGACGGTGGCTACATCGTCACGACACCGGGGTCTACTGCGACTTCAATTGAAGGCGTGTTCGCCGCAGGCGATGTTCAAGATCACATCTTCCGCCAAGCGGTTACCGCTGCGGGTAGCGGGTGTATGGCCGCCATCGAAACCGAACGTTGGCTCGAAGCCGAACGCTACGCCGCAGCGCACTGAGTGTTTGCAGCGCTTTTGAGGCTGGCACCGAGCCTCGTTTGCTTGGGTCGCTAGACTCGCGAACGCGGATGACTCGCATGCCGCCGAAAGGAACCACGTGTCCGAACACATCCTGACCCTCTCCGACGCAACCTTCGACGAGATCGTGAACTCCTCTGAGACCCCGGTCGTAGTGGACTTTTGGGCCGAATGGTGTGGTCCATGCAAGATGATTGCCCCCGCCCTGGAAGAAATTGCCAGCGAGCACGGCGGCACCCTCACCATCGCCAAACTAAACGTCGATGAGAATCCAGACGCTGCTCGCCGCTTCGATGTGATGAGCATTCCAACGCTGCTCGTTTTCCAAGACGGCGCGCCGGTAAAGCGTTTAGTGGGAGCGAAGGGCAAGGGTCAGCTCCTGCAGGACCTCTCCGAGTTCATCGGTTGAGCCTTTGCTCTCCATGAGCGCCTCAGAATTGCTGCGCAGCGGCGATACCGGCGAGACAGTACGAGACCTCCAACGACGCCTCGCGTCGGCTGGGCATCCCTCAACCGATGATTCAGGGTTCTTTGGCACGCAAACCGAGGAATCGGTGCGGGCATTCCAAATCGCGCGAGGAATCCGTGTGGACGGCCTCTGCGGGCCCGAGACTTGGTCGGTACTTGTGGAGAGCGGATTTGCCCTCGGAGACCGACTGCTTTACTTGGGGCGTCCAAACCTTCGCGGCGACGACGTCGTAGATCTTCAACACCAATTGAACCGTCTGGGGTTCGATGCGGGCCGCGAGGACGGAATCCTTGGGCCCGAAACGACCGAGGCGTTGCGGCAGTACCAGCGGGCGAGCAGCCTCGAGGTGGATGGCATTGCCGGCCCCACAACCCTCACTGCTTTAGCGCGCCTTACCCATCTCGCTGCTGACTCTGTGGCATCAATGCGGGAACGTGAGGCGCTGCGCTCCCCGTCGAGCCTGCAGGGCCGCCGCGTTTACCTGGCCATCGCGCCAGGGTTCGAGCAGATTGGAACGGTGATCGGGCGAGACCTCATGGCGGCGGGCGCCCAACTGATCTCGGACTCCTCCGGAGCGGGCGATCGAGACCTCGCCTCCAGGGCCAACCGCTGGGACGCGCAACTGATCATTGCCATTCGGGCCGGCGACGTTCCCGGTTCAACGTGCTCGCACTTTTCTTCTGGATCTTTTCGTTCAGAGGCCGGGTTCCGAATCGCCGAACGGATTAGCCAAGAGTTGGGCGTCGCCGGAGCTGATCTGGCGACAGTCTCGGGGCGGGCCTACCCGCTCCTTCGGGAAACACGCATGGCCGCCGTTCTTTGCGAACTCGTCGCTGCAGAAGATGCCACGGCGATGGCCAGCCTCTTGAATACTGCAGCCGACACCGCTCATGCAATTGCCCGTGGAATCCAACGCGGCATCGAAGAACCAGCCGACGAATAGTCCGCCGTAAATTTCCCCATGGGCCTTGCGCGTTACTCCACTATCAACTTGTAAACGCGCTCGAGGTCTGTGAGGTCTGAGAATTCGATCGTGACCCGGCCACGCTTGGAGCCCATGTTGACCTTGACCCTGGTCTCAAGGTGATCGCTCAATAGTTGCTCTAGCTCTACGAGGCCAGGCGCACGCAACTTGTGGGTCGCCGTAGCCGGATCCAAGCCAGCTGGCGGCTCTGGGGTATCTTCACGCAACATTTCTTCGACCGCTCGTACCGAGAGATCCTCTGCCACTATCTGCTTGGCGAGGCGTTCCTGCAGGGCTCGGTCTGGGGTTCCCAGTAGAGCTCGCGCGTGGCCCATCGTGATCTGGCGATCGCGCACCATGCGCTGAACCGTGGGCGGAAGTTGGAGGAGTCGCACCGTGTTGGACACGGCGGCCCTGCTCCGTCCCACCCTGGTTGCAACTTCTTCGTGCGTAAGTCCGAAGTCTTCAATCAGTTGCTGATAGGCGGCGGCTTCTTCGATCGAGTTCAGATCGGAACGGTGAACGTTCTCGACCAGGGCATGCTCAAGCGCCGACGCATCATCTGTATCGCGAACAAGGGCAGGAATATGTGTGAGGCCCACACGCCTACACGCCCGCCACCGTCGTTCACCAGCAACCAACTCGTAGCCATCGCCCACAGACCGCACAAGAACGGGCTGCAGGATGCCGACTTCCCGGATCGACTCGGCTAGCGACGTGAGCTCTTCCTCGTCGAAGTGTTCCCGCGGTTGATATGGGTTGGGGCGTATCGCCGCAACTTCAATTTCTTCTAGCCCACCGGAGATACCCGGGGACCCTGCAGGAATTAGGGCACCTAGTCCCTTACCCAGACCGCCGCGTCGCTCCACTGCTCACCTCTTTCGCAAGTTCCCGGTACGCCACGGCGCCCCGAGAGGTCGGGTCAAACAAGATGATGGGTTGTCCGAAAGATGGTGCTTCAGACAGCCGAACGGTCCTCGGAATTACAGTTTGATACACCCTGCGCCCAAAATGGGTTCGAACTTCCCTCTCCACCTGATCTGCCAACTTGGTCCGAGCGTCGTACATCGTCAAGACGATCCCCCGCACCTTTAGGCTGCGGTTTAGATTCTTCTGCACGAGTTCGACGTTGCGAACTAGCTGGCTCAATCCCTCTAGTGCGTAGTACTCGCACTGGATCGGAACAATCACATCGTCTGCTGCGGCAAGTCCGTTTATGGTCAGCAACCCGAGCGATGGCGGGCAATCGATCACTACGAAGTCGTAGTCGTCTCTTACCTGCTCTAACGCCACCTTCAGTTTGAGCTCCCTACTGAAGGCCGGGACCAACTCGATCTCGGCGCCCGCCAGGTCAATTGTGGCCGGGGCCAAGAACAGGTTTTTGAGCGATGTGGGCTCTATGCAGTCCTCCACGGCTGTGTCGTTCATCATCACGTCATAGATAGACGAGACAAGGTTTCGGGCGTTTATCCCAAGCCCGGTCGTGGCATTGCCCTGTGGGTCTAGGTCGACAACCAGGACCCTGTACCCCAACTCGGCGAGCGATGCGCTGAGGTTCACGGAAGTTGTCGTCTTGCCTACGCCACCCTTCTGATTGGCGATAGCCAGGATCCGAGGCAAGTCGAAAGGGTCCTCGACGCTTGGACCGCTCAAGTCTTCTGCGGCCTCTGCGGGCGGTGTGGCCGGGTCCTCTTCCGGTACGGGGCTCTTCGCGGCGGTGACGGCTGCGGGCTCTTCGGGCTTAGGGCTTTCGACTGTCGTTTCCGCGACCGGTTCCGGTACCGTTTCTTCTACGGGATCAGTCGCCTCACTGAGCGTGTCTGCGGCCTTTGAGGATTCCTCGGTGCCAGGCTCTTCTGCGGCGGCGTTTCGACGCCTATTTGAAAAGCGAGACCGTCCTCGGCGCTTGCCGTCTTTTCCTCCCACTAGACCTCCTCCTGGGACGGAAATCTCCTCGCACCCTCATGTCGTAATCAAGGGTTCTGGAGATGTTCCACGTGAAACATCGGTTAGCTGGCCGCCAGTATGTTCCACGTGGAACTACCAGGCGGGGCGTTTGTGTGGGCGCCCATCACGCCTTGGCCAGCGTGGGTCGAGCACCGCGTACTTACGCAGGATAACGAACGAAGCGTCGCCTTGCACGACTTGTGCCTCGTTTTCCAAACAAAATTGTTCCAAGCCCGCTACCGGCCACCGTTCTGCTTGGCCGCCCGGCGGTTCACTCACGCTTATTCTGCCGCCCACACGTACAAACGGCGCTGCACATTCAGCCGTTGTCCCCGGCGATCCAAAGCCCCGAGAAACCACTAGATCGAACTGCTCTCGAAGGTTCGGATCCTTGCCCGCAATCTCGGCTCGTTCAGCAATCACCCTGACGCGACCGCCCATTCCCAGCTTCTCCGCCGCTTCTCCAAGAAACGCAACCCGCCTTTTTGAGGCATCGAGCAATACGGCCTGCGCCGCTGGCCACGCCCAACAAAGCACAAGCCCCGGGACCCCACCACCACATCCGAGATCGAGAAACTGTCCATCGAAGTCCCCTAGGGCATCAGCCCAGGCCAACGAGTGAGCCATGTGAGTCTCAATCGGACCAGGACCGAGTAGCCCTATTTCCCGAGCATTCTCCAGCACCTCGATGAGGGAGTCCGGAGGTCCTGTCACTCTCAGGCCGGGCGAATTACAACGTATCGGCGGGGATCTTCGCCTTCGGAAGAAGTCTTCACGCCATCAATTTCGCTGACCGTATCGTGGACGACCTTGCGGTCAGATGCCCCCATTGGCTCTAGAGGCAACTCCATCCCGGTATCTTTGACCTGAGCAACGAGCTTCTCGGTGAAGGCCGCAAGGGCCGCCCGGCGCTTCGCCCGGTAACCACCGACATCTACATATACCCGAGCACCGTGGCCTCCGCTTTCCCGCTGGACCACCGCCCGTACAATTTCTTCTACTGCCTGAAGGGTTGCCCCTTTGGGACCAACCATCAACCCGAGATCATCGCCATCAATATGAATGTTGATGATGTCTTCATCGATTTCGTTGGTTACCTCGGCTGAGAATCCGTAAGCCTCAACCAGACCAGCGGCAAACTCAGTCGCTGCAGTGGCTTGGTCTTCCACGGAAATGGTTTCTTCATTCATCTTTTTCTCGCTCTCATCGTTGCGGGGCTTTTCCCGTTGTTGTCCATTGGCAGGACGGCGTGGCTCGGTTTTACGGTTTCTTCCACCACCATCGCGATTGCGACCCTGCTTACGGCGTCGCCGATCGTTCGGCTTCTCCCGCGAGACAGGCTTCAGCCGAACCCTCAAGCGAGCATCGGCGCCTCCGAAGCGGCCAAGAAATCCAGATTTGGATTCCTGGACTACCTCGAACTCAACCTCGTCTTCATGCACACCGAGCATGTCGAGGGCTACGTCTAGCGCCGCCTCAACGGTCGCTCCTGTTGTCTCGATCCATTCCATTTAGCGTTTCCGCTTCCTGTTGTTACGGCGGCGGTTAGTCGAATCGCCCTTCGCAGACTTTCCGTCGGCCGGTGGGTTCGCCGCGTCATCGCCACTTGAACCCGCCTCGCGCGCCGCCTTCCCCCCGTTTTTGGACTTGTCTACCTCGGCACTCTTGGCTTCAATCACTCCCTTACCCACGCCAGCCGGGACGTGATACCGCCGATAAACGACTTCTTGTTGCCCCAGTTGCCATAGGTTGCTGGTGAAGAAGTAGAGGGTTACACCTGCAGGCATACTGATTGCAATGAACCCAAAAACGACGGGCATGACCTTGCCGATCATCTGCATCTGGGCATTGGCTTGCGTCTGGGTGCGCATGGTCTGACGTTGCTGCAGGTACGAAGTGATGATTACAAGACCAACCAGAATGAAGTAGGGGAGTTTTGCAAGAAAGCCACCCGGCGCGGAACTGGCAGATTGAGTTAGGTCCATCCCAAAGAAGTCGAGGGTTGGGTTCGTACACGCCTCGGCCGTCTTCGCATTGCAGATGTCGTCGAACATCTTTGAGTTGACGGGAATGAAGTTCTGGATGTTAGTGAGAGTTTGGTACAGCGCGATGAATACCGGCATCTGCGCAAGGAGCGGGAGGCAGCCACCTAAAGGGTTGATCGAGTTCTGTTTGTAGAAGCCCATCAACTCTTCGTTGAGCTTCTGGCGAGATTGCGGATCCTTGGAGTTCTTGTACTTGGCCTGGATCTTTTTGATTTCTGGCTGGGCCTTTTGCATGGCGATCATCGATTTCGCCTGCTTGGCCGTAAGAGGGAAAAGGATCAACCTCACCAATACGGTAAGCATGATGATCGAGATACCCGTATTCGGGACGATGCTGTAGAAGAACGCGAGCAGCCATCCCAGTCCTTCTCGAACGGTATTCCATATCTCTTGCACGAAACCTACCTAATTGTACGGGAACGTATGTTCGGACTTGGGACGTGATCTGTGCCTCCTGCATGCCACGGATGGCAACGTCCAATGCGACGAAGACCAAGCCATGAGCCGCGCACAAGACCGTGGCCCGTCACGGCCTCGAGCGTGTACTGCGAACAGGTTGGATAAAAACGGCACCGCTGAGGAGCCCACGACATCAAGTGCTGATAGCCGCGAATAAGCACTACTGCAACGCGTGCGGGTAGTGATACATGGGTTTGTACCGAAGAACTGGTCATTTTCCGGCACTCCCAACGAGGCGAACAAGCGATGCCCGCAAGTCTGTCGCCGAATAGTCACCAGCAGAGGGATTAGCTCCAAATAGGTACCTGCCGCCTGGTTCCAGGTCAGAAGCTAGGTCGTTCAACACGGCACGCATTCGGCGGCGCAGGCGGTTGCGCTTCGGAGCGTTCCCAAACTTGCGCCCAAGGGCATAGGCGATCTGTGGCGGATCTTGCCCATCACCTGCGACAAAGCGAAGCCAAAGGGCGCCGTCCCGACGAGCCCTGGCTCGAGATAGTTCTTTGAATGAGCCATGGCCGCGGACGCGCCAGATCAGGCTGATAGCCGCGCGCGGCCTCGGCCACGCCGCGTCTTGAGCACAGCCCTTCCGGCGCGGGTCCTCATACGTAGACGAAACCCGTGCTTCTTCTTGCGTTTCCGAATATTTGGTTGGAAGGTCCGCTTCACGCATGGCCTCCTCGGAGGAAAATCGCCCGTAAAATGGGGCCAACCCTGCGGAAGGGGTGGGTCGGCCAGGCGGGTATCGGCGAAACGCGAGAGTGTACGACTTATGTGAACCCGTTCGCAATGTGGCGCGAAATTTGACGCGATTCCTAGCTGCTATTCGCCAACGAGGTAGCGCAGGGTGTGTATAAAGATTCGCGCGCTGAGTGGTTTTAAGTGGAAGTCTCCCCACGCCTCGCGCGCTTGTTCAGGTTGCATGGGGACCCCTCCCCAATGCCACCAAGACAGCTATTTACCGAGAATGGGCTCTCCACTTTACGCGACCGATCGCGGTTTGCTACGGTGCGCGAACGCCGCTCGCATCGGCCTCGATGCGGCGCTCTTCCCCGGGGGATCACAAGGATCCGAAGACGGCCGCAACATCAGAAGCGTGCAACTGGTCACCATGGGTGCGCCAATGGCCGTTTCTCCACACTTGTGGACGGGGTTGTGGATAACAACGAGATCGACCTAACACCTGCCGACGACCTTTGGCGCTCTGGGAGCATTGCCCTAAAGGATCAATTGACCGAAGCGACCTGGAATAC
>SHUZ01000037.1 GCA_009694415.1 Acidimicrobiia bacterium | reverse complement strand
AATGGCCCTCGCCACACGTTTGTACACGAGTGCTACCCGGATGTGGCTGCGGCTCGCCGTAACGATCCCGCTTGCGGTGCTTATCGGCGGCGTCTTGCGATGGATCTTCCGCGGCATGCCTGCCATATCAGTCTTTACTTTGATCGCGACAGGGTTCCTCGCTGTGACGATGTTCGGCTGGCGCGGTGCAGCGCTTCTGATTGCAAAATTGCGGGCGGGAAGAAACGTGTCCGTTCATCAGTGAGTGGGTGATCGGTTGAAGTCCGAACGCGTTCCGTATCTGACTTCGCGGCTCCAGGGTTTCGGGGAGAGCATCTTCGCCGAAATGTCTGCGCTCGCAATTTCCACCAACTCAATCAACCTGGGTCAGGGGTTCCCCGACACCGATGGCCCACTGGAGATTTCCGAAGCCGCCATCGCGGCCATTCGTGAGGGACACAATCAATATCCACCAGGAGTCGGAATCCCGGCCCTCCGCGAACAGATCGCAGCACATCAACGCCATTTTTATGACTTGACCTATGACCCCGATACTGAGGTGCTTGTCACCGCAGGAGCGACCGAAGCAATCGCTGCCTCGCTGCTTGCCTTGGTTGAGGTTGGCGACGAAGTGGTGATGTTCGAACCTTATTTCGACGCGTATGCAGGGTGCGCGGCGATGTCCGGTGCAACTCGAAAGGTTGTCACGCTGAACCCCCCGGATTACTGGTTCAATTTCGACGCGTTGAGGGAGGCCGTCACCGACAAGACGAGGATCCTTCTTCTCAACTCACCCCACAATCCAACGGGCAAGGTATTCACCCGTGATGAACTCGAGTCCATCGCCGAAATCTGTGTAGAGCGCGACCTGATTGTCATTTCAGATGAGGTCTACGAACACCTCACCTTCGATGACAATCAGCACATTCCGATTGCCACGCTTCCAGGGATGCGCGACCGGACGATAACGATCTCAAGCGCGGGCAAGACATTTTCCTTTACCGGATGGAAGATCGGTTGGGCGTGCGCTCCCGCACCGTTGCTCAACGCAGTACGTAATGCCAAGCAGTTCCTCACCTACGTGAATGGCGCGCCATTTCAGCACGCGATTGCATTTGCACTCTCGTTGCCCGATCACTATTACGCAGAACTTGCTACCGATTTGCAAAAGCGCCGCGACCAACTTTGCGAGGGCTTGGAGCGTGTCGGCTTCGACGTCTTTTCGCCAGGTGGTACGTACTTTGTGACCGCAGACATCTCGCTATTAGGCGAGGCGGACGGGCTCGAATTTTGTCGGAGACTTCCCGTACGTTGTGGCGTGGTTGCCGTGCCAAATATCGCGTTCTATGACAACGAAGCAGCAGGCCGCTCGCTGGTTAGGTTTGCATTTTGTAAGAAGCCAGAGGTCCTCGATGAGGCCATCGGTCGGCTCATGGTGCTCAAGCGGTCCTAGGCGTTTTCGGACTTGGCCGAAGGTTCGACACCGAGGAACCGATCGGTCTGCGTTTGGTGCTCGTAAACGAACCGCGCGAGCCAGAAGCGCAGGAACCCGGCTAGCGAGTACCTCAAAAACAATGCGGAACCCACGACGGCGACCGTGAGTGCTCCTAGGGCCATGACGATCGCGTCACGTTGTTCGAGATCATTGCCGCTGTAGGACGCGAAATATGCGCCAACGGCAAGTAAGGGAGCGACGATCATGAGCGCGATTCCGAGGCGCAGCCAGACGCGGTCGCGTCCAAGCGATGGCTCCTTTATGCTCATTGCTTTGATCTCGTTCCTGAATCTGCTTGCGCGGTCGGTGCTATCAGTCATGGTCGTTTTACGCCCCTAGGTAGGCTTTGGATAAATCTTCTGCCAACTCATGCGGTTGGCCAGCACGCACGATACGGCCTTGAACGAGGATTGCGGCGTAATCAGCTACACCGAGCACCGTGCTCGCGAATTGTTCCACTACAAGTATCGAAACTCCTTCGCGGGCGACCTGAGCGACGATCTCATATAACTCTTCGACGATGATCGGGGCAAGCCCCATCGATAATTCGTCTAGGAGTAGCAATGCAGGATCGGTCGCAAGCCCACGCGCCATCGCGAGCATCTGTTGCTCCCCGCCCGAAAGGGTGCCGGCCGTCTGGCCGATCCGTTCCTTGAGTCGCGGGAAGCGGATGAACGATCGTTCTTCGACGTCGGACAGCTTTGTGCCAGTGAAGGTCATCATGCGCAGGTTTTCACGCACGGTCAGGTTGGGAAAAATGCCGCGCCCTTCAGGTATTAGGCACATTCCACGACGAGCTAGTTCTTCGGGAGGTACGCCGTTAACTCGACGCCCAGCGACGAGGACGTCCCCTGACGCGGGCCCGTGTAATCCTGCGGCTACTCGTAGCAACGTTGACTTTCCCGCGCCGTTGGGACCGAGAAGCGCGACGACGTTGCCCTCTGGCACGACCAGATCGATGTCGAAGAGGACATCGATTCGGTCATAGGCCGCAGAAATTCCGCGCAGTTCGAGCGAGTTCATGGTGCCGTCGATCCTAGATATGCGGCGAGTACGGCTGGATCCTGTTGGATCTGTTCGGGTGTGCCGACCGCAATGATCCTACCGAAGTCCAAAACGTTGACCGTGTGACACACATCCATCACAAGGCGTACGTCGTGCTCGACCAAGACCACTGCCATGCCTTCAGCGGCTAATTCGCGTAGCAGTACGGCGAACTGCGCGGTCTCGGTCTCGTCCTGACCCGATGCAGGTTCGTCTAACAGGAGAACCTGAGGTTTGGTCGCTAGACAGCGTCCTAGTTCTACGAGCCGGCATTGCCCAGTCGGGAGTGAATCAACACGCGCATCGGCCACATCTCTGAGTCCAATGCGGTCGATAATTTTCTCAACGGCCTCTGCAGGGTTGTCCTTGTCGCGCGACCAACCTTTGCGAATGTCGGCCGCCACTCTGATGTTTTCGCGAACACTAAGGAGAGAGAACAACTCAAGGCGTTGGAACGTCCTGGCTAGTCCGAGTCGCGCTCTGCGGGTGGGACCAAGCTTGGTCATATCTCGATCGTTCATCGTCACGATGCCAGCGTTGGGTGCCAACAAGCCGGTAATCACGTTGAAAAGCGTGGTCTTGCCCGCCCCGTTGGGACCGATCAACCCCGTCACGCAACCAGGGTTAGCCGCGAGGGTTACATCGTCGAGCGCGATGTTGCCGCCGAAGCGCACCGTCACGCCCTGCACGCTAAGGCTGGCCTTGTCGTCAGCGGACGTCATGAAGCTCCATCTCTTTTAATCCGAGATAACGATCGAGTTGCTCCAAGTCGGCCTTGGTCCAAGGGCGGTCGATACCTCTCCACTCGAGTGGAACGTCGCGAATTTCTTCATCGTTGCCCGCGGCAGCCTCAACGGCTCGCGGCTTGGACAGCCCGGCTGCAATGGTGGCAATTACGGGGAAGAGGATCAGAAGTACAACGAAGGCCCAGTTGTCGATGACGTTTGTGAGTCGCAGCACATAAGCGCCAGCCACAGCTACGCACATGGCGGCGAGAACCGCCCGTGCTGCGAGCAACGGCAGGAAGCCTTCGCGGACGTCATGCACTGCACCATTCGGATTGCGCCCTAGCCCAATGCCTGCACCGCCCGGTAGAAGCCCAACCCAGCGCACGCTGGAAGGCCAGAGCGTCACTAGAAGGGGGAGGAAGGCGTACAGAGATAATGCGGCGAACAGCGCGCCACCTACTGCGCCGATTCCGCCGACAACAGTGATAGCGAACAATTGCAGACTTTGTACGAGTTCGAAGTTGCCGGGCTGGATACTCGTTAGTTGTGTGGCGTAAAGCGCTCCACCAAGACCTGCGATACCGGCTGAAAGAGCAAACACGCTGAGCTTCGTCCAGATCAGATTTAGGCCGAGCGTCGCGCATGCCGCTTCACTGTCTTTCATAGCCAACAGCCTGCGGCCTAGGCGCCCGCGCCGGATCCAGATGACCAACAAGGCGACCAAGGCGAATGTGACTGCAGAAATGATCATCTGCGTACCGGGGTCATCAAAGCTTCTTCCGAAGAGTTCGATCGCATCAACCGATACAGATCCATTGGCGAACAGATTGATGTCAAAGAGTCCGAAAACAGATAACACGGGCAGGTTGAACAGCCATCGATCGAGGATCACTGCGAAGGCTGCTGTGCCAAGCGCTAGGTAAATACCCGAAAGGCGCAATGCCGGCAGCGCGACAACGGCACCGACCGCAGCCGCGATGAGCACTGCCCACACGAGCGCGATTGGATCGCCTCCGGCACCAAGGTGCGCCATGACAATCGCGCCGATGCCAGCGAAACTCAATTGACACAACGAGATCTGTCCTGCGAAACCGACGAGCGGGACAAGCGACAATGCGACTATTCCGATTGGGAAAACGCGTCCGTATGTAATTAGGTCTGGATCACTGAGAGTCGTCGCAAGCATCACGGCTCCGATTACTACTGTGATCGCGAAACCGATCGCTCCCGCCAAGGTCGGCGTTGGAAAGTACTCGCGCGACCGAGTCATGCGGCCACGCAATCGCGGATTCGGTAACACGAGGAGCACGATGAACAAGATGATTGCTGGACTCGCGATACGCATGCCCGTGAGGTATTGATTCTGCGGTAAGTAGCCAGCCAGGTATCCCTCTACCAAGCCGATAACAATGGCTCCGAGAAACGTCAGCGGCAGGCTTCGCAGCCGTCCGAACACGGCGGCCGCGTACGCGGAAACGATGAGGAGCGAGAGAGAGGCGGCTTCGAGTCCGGGACCCGGAGCAATCAGGATTCCACCGAGGGCTGCTAGCGATGTTCCCATGGCCCAGGCGAGCATCGATACGAGGTTTGGCTTCGCGCCGTTCAATGTCGTGAGCGATCGATCATCCACCGCTGCACGCATTGCTATCCCGATCCGCGCTCGCGTCAGGACGAGACGCAAGCCGATTGCTACAGCAATCGCAACACCAATGGTTATCGCCTGGTGCCAAGTAATCGTCGTGGCTCCGAGGTTGATCGGCTTGTTACCGGCAAGGAATCCGGGTAGAGGCCTGCTGATTCCAGGAGCCCAAATGAGTTGTGCGAGCGCGATCATGAATAGAAGTAGTGAGATCGACACCACGAGTTTGACGGTGTCGGTAGTGCCTTCTAGTCCGCGCATGATCACGGTCTCCAACAACACGCCGAAAAGGGGTCCCAAAACTAGAAGGACTACGACGAGTGCCAGCGGAGTTGGCCAACCCCAGACGAAGCGAAACTGCCAATAGGTAAATGCCGCGAGCATCCCGGCGGCACCGTGGGCGAAGTTGAAGATTCCGGTCGTCGTGTATGTGAGGACGAGGCCACTAGCGATAATCGCGTAGATGGCCGCGAGCGTCAGACCGACGATCGTGAATGTCAGGAACTTGTCCACGATGGTTGTCTACTTGAGGTCGGAGAGTTTCTTACCAACGTCATTGAGGGTTACTCCAGCCGGATAATCACCCTTCAACGTGTAGACATTGTCTGGGTTGCAATTGAAGATGCCGTCATTGGGCTTGATGTCAGTTACTAGTTCGAAGCCCTTTGGTGTGGCCCTTTCAATCGTAAAGCACGGCGATGTCGCTGAAGTTCCTGGATCGGACTTCGAGTGCAGACCCCCGCCCGTCCACTCGCGGATTTTCTTGGAGTTGCTGTACACGCATTTGCGCGTTAGATCGTTGCCACATTCCTTAGCTGATTCCGCGAACAGAAGCCATGCAGACCATGCTTGCAGCCCGAGGTAGGTGCGGTTCTTGCCCTCCGGCAAGTACTCCTTGAACGCGGCGAGGTATTGGCCGGTCGCGTTGTCGTCAGTTGCATCTTCAAATGGTTCGAAGCGGCTTCGGACGTAGACGGGATTCGAGAGAGAGCTTCCTGCTAGATCAATGAGTTTCTGGTCATAGTGATTCGCATCCGTGCTCGTCCAGTCCAACTTGTATCCGATATTCGTGAGCGCCTTCATCAGCGCCGCAAGGTTTTCCGGCTCGCCCACCCAGAGAAGTCCCTTCACGCCCTTGTCTTTGATGCCTTGCGCGTATGGAGTCCAGTCCGTAACTCCAGCTGGTGGGTATAAGTCGTCGTATACGACCTCCCAACCGAGGGACTTCGCTCCTTCTGCGGTCTGAGCGCCGACGAGTTTCGTTGTCGCGATGTCACCCGCGAGAACGCCAACTGCCTTTGGCGAATCGGGGTATTTCTTACCTAGGTAGCGAAGATCGCCGACGGGAAACGTGACGGCCGAGGAAGGAACTGGCTGCACAAGAAGGTCGGAACCGCGTACCTCCGGGCTTACTGCGTACCCAGCGATGTCCGGAAGCATGCACGCCAGTCGGGTGGCTACACCGTCCTGGTCGAACACCGCGCCACCTCCGACCAACATGAAGTCCTGCGAACAAGCTTCAGTCATCTTGGCCTTCACGTTGAACAGGGCTGCGTCGAGTTCGTCCACAACTAGTTCGCGCCCGTTGATTCCTCCGCGTGCGTTGCACCATGCAGCGAATACTTCAGCAGTGTCGAACAACTCCTGATTGAGACCTTGGCGGCCAACGAACCCTGGGTCTGAAAAAGTACCGACACGGATCTCGCTTGGTGACACTCCCTGGGCAGGGGAACCGGACGGGTCTCCGTCCTGACAGACCTCGACGAGATCGCCGAAGTTTGCACTCTTCGCGCCGCTGCCAGTGGTGCTCGTCGTATTCGATGGATTTCCCGAACTGTCGCTTCTGCCACAGCCTGCACCAATGAGTGCGACCACCAGTAACAGGGCAGTCCAGTTAAGACGTTTCAAGTTTCCCCCTAGATCATTCTGACTATTCGTCAGGCAAGTTTGTAGAGCCTGCCCGACAACATAGGTGAACGCAAGCCACCCTGCCGCGGCATGGAGAGGCGGGCGAGCGGGAGTTCGGCAAAACCTGGCTTGTTGGGTCGGGAATCGAGTCCTACGCTTGCTCTCCCACGCTGATGAAAGTTGGGATCGTGCCTGAGCCAACCTGCCAAGCGTGTAACGATTTCACTCTCGCATAAAGGACGTTTCCCGATGACTCCCGAGGATCTTGTAGAGATCGAAATGATCAAGCGCATTAAATATGCGTATTTTCGCTGTATCGATCTCAAACAGTGGGATGAGATTGCGGAGCTTTTTGTACCCGAGGCCACCTGCGCTTACAGCGGGGGCGCGTACTCCTTTGAAGGGCGTGACGCGATTATCGAGTTTTTTGTGAAGGCGATGGGCCGCGAGTCGTTCCTGTCTAGCCACAAGGCGCACCACCCTGAGATCGATTTGACTGGTCCAGACACTGCTTCTGGTGTTTGGGCTCTAGAAGACTGGGTGATCGATACTCAATGGGAACTCGATATTCGTGGCGCATCCTTCTACGACGATCGATATGTCAAGCGCGATGGCAAGTGGCTGATACTGCACACCGGTTACCGGCGCGTCTTTGAAGAGATGGAGCCGCGGGGGGCACGGCCGGGCCTACAACTCACCGCTTCCTGGTGGGGCACAGACGGCAGGAGTTCCCTGCCTGCACCTGACTGAATGGCCTAGCGTCCGACTATGGATCTAGATCTAGCAATCCGCAACGGCACGATCGTCGATGGAACAGGTGCGGCGCCGTTCCAGGGCGACGTCGGCATCAAGGGCGACCGGATCGTCACTATTGGCGATGTGGACGGACGGGCCACACGAGAGATCGATGCCACCGACCGCATAGTGACACCTGGATTTGTCGACATGCACACACACTTCGATGCCCAAGTCGGGTGGGATCCAAAATTGACGTCCTCTTGTTGGCACGGCGTCACGTCGGTTGTTATCGGTAACTGTGGAGTGACATTCGCACCGGTAAAAGCAGAAGACCGCGAGTACCTCGCAGAGATGATGGAGTCAGTCGAAGACATCCCCGCGCGGAGCATTCTCAGCGGTCTTCCGTGGACCTGGGAGACGTATGGCGAGTACCTCGACGCGTTGGAACTGTTGCCCAAGGGCATGAACATGGGTGGCTTTGTCGGGCACTGCGCAGTCCGTTACCACGCCATGGGCGAACGCAGTTTGTCTTTGGAACCCGGTGACCCTCCGAACGCGGACGACATGGCAGCGATGTGCGCGTTGGTGGACGAAGCAATGGCGGCCGGAGCTCTCGGGTTGTCAACGTCACGTACGTTGCGTCACCACGTACCGGATGGACGCTACGTGCCTGGGACTTGGGCAGATACCGATGAGCTTGTCGCGTTGGCCGAGGTTCTCGGTGCGCGCGGTCGCGGGGTTATCGAGTGCTCACCGCGTTTTGATGGTAACGGCGACGCCGAACCCCGTGTCGAATCTGAACTCGCGTGGATGCGAGCTGTCGCGAGCGCTAGCCATCGGCCGGTCACGTTCAACCTCTCGCAGAGTAGGGAGCAGGGGCACCACTACCGATTGGCGATGCAAATGGCGGCGCAAGCTTCCGATGAAGGTCTCTGCATTCGCCCGCAAACCACAGGCAAGAGCATCGGCGTTGTTTTCACTCTTGCAGGCACCACCCCGTTCGACCGCATGGGTGCCTGGCGGGAGCTTAGAGGGAAGCCAGCCGGCGAGAAGCTTGCGGCGATTCGTGATCCCGAGCAAAGAGCGCGCCTGGCGCTAGATGCGGCGAATGAGTGGGACGGCATGGACGGACTGTTTCTTGTCCTCGGTGACCCGAGCGTTCGTCTCGATAACGACCCGGCCAACAGCCTCGCATCGTTGGCCCGCGCAAGGGGTACAACGCCTGTCGAGGTTTGGTTAGATGCGTGTCTGAAGACAGGAGGCCGCGCCGCTGTTCAGTGGCCGTTGCTAAACCAGCAGGTGGATGCGATTGAGGAGATGCTCACTGATCCCTCGGTTTTGATCGGGCTCGCAGATGGTGGAGCGCACGTAGGTCAGATCATCGATGCCAGCCAGCCGACATATTTACTTTCGTACTGGGTTCGCGAACGAAAGACGTTGTCCATAGAGACCGCCGTGCGCAAGCTCACTTCGGAGACAGCGTCGTTCATCGGTTTGGATGGCCGCGGGGTATTGGCGGAAGGCGCATTTGCAGATGTGAATGTCATCGACTGGGACGAGCTTGCTCTCGAACTTCCTGAATATGTACATGACTTCCCGCACGGTGCCGGTCGCTTGATCCAACGCGGTCGCGGGTATGACGCAACCATCGTTAATGGCCGTGTTGCACTCGAGCACGGCGAGCACACCGAGGTTTACGCCGGAATGGTCTTGCGGTCTGGCCCGGACCTGCGCGGAACGTGACTCACCTGATAGGCATCATCCGATGAGCGGTGAATTACTAAACGTGTCCGATGAAGGCAGACATGCCGCTGGCGCTGAAGATCTGTGGGGCGAATCGTGGTATCTAGATTGGGCCGCAGCCGATGCCGCCTATGGGGGATACGTAAGACTCGGGCTTTATCCAAACCTGGATGTCGCGTGGTGGTGGATAGCTCTTGTCGGACAAGATCGACCGCTGGTGCTGGTTACCGATCACGATCTTAAGTGTCCAGACGGCGCTGCCGCGTTAGATCAGACCGCTGGAGACACGCACATGGCGATCAGTTGGCCGCAGCCATTTGCGAGTTTCCGAGTTGTTTCAGAAGCAACCGGCATCGTGTTGGCTGATCCGGCTGAAGCATTCCGCGGGGCTGATGGCGAGTCGGTTCGTGTCGAGGTTGATCTCGAATGGGAGTCTCGCGCTGAGCCGTTTCCATATGCGATGGCTACCCGGTATGAAATTTCGTCTTGGGTACGCGGCACGGTCAAGATCGGCGACGAAGTGATCGCGATCGATTGTGCCGGCCAACGCGATCATTCCTGGGGTGTGCGCGATTGGTGGTTATTTCCGTGGAACTGGACTTCTGGACACCTTGACGACGGCTCTTACTTCCACGCAGCGCGTTCGATCATTCCAAATCTCGATGTGTTCGCTACGGGCTACACGATCGAACCGTCGGGGATGTTGACGGATGTGGATGCTGATGTCCACAACTTTGTAGTGACCGATGCCGACGCGCTACCAACGTCGGCGCGACAACGCATCGGGTCGATCGCGTTCACCGCGGAGCCAGTAGGCCATGCGCCGATCTTGCTTGTCGCGCCAGATGGACGCGAGACGCGTTTCCCGCGTGCAATGTGCAAGTACACGACTGACGACGGCAGATATGGCACGGGATGGACGGAATACAACTGGCCTCCTGGTTGGCCCCAGATATAGAAGGTTTGCTGCGATTTCGTGCGACACGGTTAGGTTGGCCTGATGGGCGTTCAACACATTGAGGTATACGCGCGCTCGTCCGCCCCACCCCCCGCCGTTTGGAGATGGCTCGCCGACGCGTCGTCTTGGTCTGAATGGTCAATGCTTAGCGATACGAGTCTTGAAAGTCCTGGTAGTCCTACGCCTGATGGTGTGGGTGCGATCCGCCGACTAGGCCGTGCAGGAAGGTTCAGTCGCGAGGAGGTTCTTGAGTTTGAGCCACCTCTGCACCTCGGGTATCGGTTGCTCTCCGGTATGCCGGTTCGCGATTACGTAGCGGATGTTTATCTTTCGGCAGATGGCGGCGGAACACTCATCGTATGGAGGGCGCGTTTCTCAGCGAAGGTTCCCGGAACCGGTCTATTGATCCGCTGGTTTTTTCACAGCGTGCTCACGGGATTCGCTCGTAACCTCGCGCGTCAAGCGGTTGTCTAGATCCCTGCCGCGTGGCGCGCGGATCTAACATCTGCGATCCACGTAAGCGGATATGAGCGAAGGGGGAGTTGTGGGTTTTGAATGTGAGGGCAGCAGGGTTCTTGTTACCGGAGCTTCATCGGGGATAGGCGCGACTCTCGCCGTCCGACTTGCCTCTCAAGGAGCGATTGTTGGTATCTGCGCGCGTAGAGAGGATCTTTTGACGGAGGTTCTCGACGCTTGTCGTGCCCACTCGGATGCGTCTCGGATGTTTGTGTGTGACCTCGCAGATTTCGATGCTGTCGATCGTTTGGCTGCTTGGGCTATCGAGACTTTCGGAGGGATAGACATGCTGGTTAACAACGCAGGCATTCCGAAACGGCGACATGTTACGAAGCTCGAAGCGACCGTTGTCGAGGAGGTGACGCGCATCAATTATCTCTCGCCAGTGCGTTTGACACTGGCACTGCTCCCTCAGATGCTCGACCGGGGAGCAGGACGCATCGTAAATGTGTCCTCTGTCGCAGCGACTTTGTCCTCACCAGGCGAAGCTGCTTACGACGCGTCGAAGTCCGCTCTCGCAGTATTTAGCGAAGCGATGGCAATCGATCTGTGGGATCTTGGAGTTGGCGTGCTAACGGTTTATCCAGGAGTAGTCGACACGCCGTTGTTTTCTATTCCTGGTAATGATCCGCTCCCACCGGGCATAGAAGCGATCTCCGCCGATGAACTTGTTGATGGGGTAATGGGAGCGCTCGCTGATGACGCGATCGAGGTGTATGTGCCGGCATGGTTCAAGGACATTGTGAAACACAAAGCAAATGACACGGCAGGATTCATTGAAGGGTCAGTCGCGTACGTGCGCGACCTGCCAAAGTCCTAAGCCTCGTTGAGCGGCGGTCAAGTTGGGAGCGGAACCCTCGTCGGTTGGGGGAGCGTGCAGCACTAAGGCGCCTCTAGTTCTAACCTGCAGCCATGCGGGTAAGCGCGGTCCAGATGACATCGACGTTGGACATAGATCGGAATCTCCGCACGGCTCAACGGCTCATGGACGAGGCTGCGCTAGATGGCGCGAAACTAATCGCATTACCCGAATTATTTAATCGTTGGGGGAGCGCGCAGGACCTACGCGATGGAGCGGAACCGCTCGATGGACCGACGGTTACTTGGGCTCGCGATCGCGCGGCACATCTCGGCGTGTGGCTAGTCGCAGGGAGCATTATCGAGTTGGTCGAGGAGTCGGATCGCCATTTCGACACGGCCTGCCTGATCTCGCCGACCGGTGAGATCACGGCCGTGTATCGCAAAATGCATCTTTTCCAAGTTGACGTTGAGGGCACAAAGCACGATGAACCGTCCCTGCTTCTATCCGGCGACGAGATCGTTGTCGCCGAGGTCGGCGAACTGACGATCGGGATGAGCATTTGTTTTGATCTGCGGTTTCCCGAACTATTCCGTATTCAAGCTCTACGCGGCGCCACTGTCGCGGTCGTTCCGTCTGCGTTCACTGCAGTCACGGGTCGGGATCATTGGGAGACGCTCTTGAGGGCGCGTGCAATCGAAAACCAGATGTTTGTTATTGCGCCGAATCAAATTGGTTCGAGTTCACCGGAACTTTCGTGGCATGGCCATTCGTCGATAATCGATGCATGGGGGACCGTGTTGGCGCAGGCTCCAGATGAAGAGTGCGTGATAACCGCCGACCTCAATCTCGACACGCAGCGCGAAACGCGCGAACGCTTGCCTACGCTGTCAAACCGACGTTCGAACAATTACCAATGGCCGGACGCACAAGTCGAGAACGAAGGAGTCTGATCAGTTCAATGCAAATCTCATGTGGATTTCCTCCTGGACGGCAAGTGGTCGCACACGCGCGAATCGCCGAGCAGATCGGTTACGAACGTGTTTGGCTATACGACTCTCCGGCCCTGTACGGCGATGTTTGGATGTACCTAGCGCTTATCGCGGAAGCAACTGATCGGGTCGAGATTGGTACAGCCGTACTTGTTCCGTCGCTACGGCATCCACTTGTCCAGGCGAGCGCGATTGCAACGCTGGAATCGCTTGCTCCGGGTCGCGTTGTTGTTGCAATCGGGACTGGTTTTACGGCGCGGATGGCTCTAGGTCAGCGCCCGATGCGATGGGCCGATGTGCGCACCTACATTGCGCAAGTAAAAGCGTTGCTCGATGGCGAGTCCGTGGTTGTTGACGGAGCGGTCGTGAAGATGATTCCGTCGCGCGGAATGTTGCCGGATCGCCCCATTCGCGTGCCAATTATTGTTGCAGCGAACGGGCCAGTTGGCCTTGAAGTAGCGAGGGAATTGGGCGATGGAGTCATGACCATATTCGGCGGCGTACCCGAGTTCGACTGGTGTTCCTTGCTTGCTTACGGAACCGTGTTGGACCCTGGAGAGTCGCCCGATTCGGAACGGGTTTACGCAGCAGCGGGACCGGGGCTAGCAGTGCTCTATCACGGCAGTTACGAAGCCGATCCCGCTGCAGTTGATGGGTTAGAGGGCGGTCCCGAATGGCGCGCCGAAATCGAGCTCGTACCTGAGCACTCGCGGCATCTGGCGATTCACGAAGATCATTTTGTCGGCGTATCGGAACGCGATCGACCGCTGCTATCAGGCGAGGGCATTAAGACGTTCACTTGGACCGGAGAAGCGGCTGAGGTGCGTGCGCGTCTAGATGGTGCTGCAGCATCGGGTGTGACTGAGGTTCTGTACGCCCCGATGGGCCCAGATATCGAGCGCGAATTACGAACGTTTATGGAGATGGCAAAAGCATGAGCTCTGCCATCTAGCCGATCTCTCGCGCTAAGCGAGCGCGACTAGTTCAAGAAGGTCGTCACTCCAGTAGTCAAGATCACCATCGGGCATTAGAAGCACGCGTTGCGGAGCGAGACGAGCGACGAACTCGGTGTCGTGGCTCACCAAAACGATTGCCCCAGTCCATGATCCGAGAGCGCGGGCTACGGCTTCTCGCGAAGGTGGATCAAGGTTGTTGGTTGGCTCATCTAGTAGCAACAAGTTGTGCTTGCCCGCAACGAGTTGAGCCAACGCGAGTTTAGTTTTTTCGCCGCCAGAGAGAGTGGCGGCGTCTTGAAATGCGAGGTCTCCGTGCAGCCCGAAGGTCCCGAGCAGACTGCGGATCTCTTGGTCTGCGAGACCTGCATCACGCATGTGTGAGATGACTTCGGCTCCGGCTTTTAGCCCTTCGTGTTCCTGCGCGTAGTACCCGGCCGAAACCTTGTGACCGAAATCCATCTTGCCTGAATCGGGATCGGCGCGTCCTGCGAGAATGCGCATGAGGCTGGTCTTCCCTGCGCCGTTGAGACCCATGATTAGTAGTCGTTCTCCGCGCCCGACGGAGAACGAGACGTCC
The DNA here is from genome assembly GCA_009694415.1 of Acidimicrobiia bacterium. Lineage (GTDB taxonomy): Bacteria > Actinomycetota > Acidimicrobiia > IMCC26256 > JAENVU01 > SHUZ01. The sequence goes on along the minus strand of SHUZ01000037.1, from coordinate 2,247 downwards.
GAAAAAACTGGTGGCCCGCCGTAACCCTTCGATAAGCCCGCGACCTCAAGTACGACCGCCCCCGGTCGCGGCGGCTCGGGGAATCGGACCGCTATCTGCCGTTCCTTGCGAGGTCCGGTGACGTGTGTTCTTTCGAGACGCGCCACCCGCGTGTCGATTGACTTTGCTGTCTTGGCTCGCTTCGCCGTCTGCCCCCGCATTGTGTCTGCGAGACGCGACAGGCGCGTGATCTCGGCGGCTTGGCCTTCGCTCAACTTGCGAAGGCGCGCTTCATCGGCTGTGCGCGCCGCTAGGTACTGCGAATAAGTACCGCGGTACTCGGTGAGAACTCCAGCGTCGAGATGCAGCACGCGTGTGATTGAGACGTCGAGCAATTCAAGGTCGTGGCTGATTACAAGCAACGCGCCCCGATATGACCGAAGGAACGTTATGAGCCATTGCTTAGCGTCGTTGTCGAGGTGGTTGGTCGGCTCGTCGAGCAAAAGAAGATCGCTGCCCGCAAACAAGATGCGCGCGAGCTCTACACGGCGGCGCTCGCCTCCAGAAAGTGCGTCGATGTTTAGATCGAGACGGTCATCGGTGAGCCCGAGGCCAGCGGCGATTCGTCGGACTTCGGCTTCTCCCGAGTACCCGCCAGCCTCCTGGAAAGCTTCTTCGGCTCGGGCAAACTTCGCGATGTCGCGTTCACTGGCCGTTTCTTCCACGCGCAGACGCAATTTCTCGATGCGTCTCGCTGCTGAGTCGAGGCCTCGTCCAGACAACACGTGGGAAAGCCCGGTGTTGTCTACGCCAGAACCGCGAGGGCGTGGGTCTTGAGGCAGGTAACCGGTTGCGGCCGGGCGGAGGACGACTCCTCCGGCGGTCGGCGATTCGCCTGCCAACACCTTGAGCATCGTGGTCTTCCCTGCACCATTGCGGCCGACGAGACCGACCGTATCGCCAGCACGGAGGGAGAAGGTGGCGTCGATGAGTGTGAGCCGACCACCTATCTCTACGGAGCAATCACGTACCTGCAGCACGCTCTATCGTGACACGAACGAGCACGTGATCCCGAGTAGTTCCGAACCGGTCGATGGGAGTGCGTGAGGGTATTATTAGGTTACCCATCAGTAACTTATGCCGCTTGAGGCGGTGCCGGTATTCTCAAGGAGTTCAAGTGCCCGAGTTTTCTCTCGACCTAAATGAAGATCAGATCCAGATAAAAGAATGGATCCACGGATTCGCCAAAGACGTAATTCGTCCGGTCGCTGCCGAATGGGACGAGCGCGAAGAGACGCCTTGGCCAGTCATCGAAGAGGCGGCGAAGATTGGGCTCTACTCCTGGGAGACCGTCGCTAACTTTTTCTTTGACCCAACCGGTCTGACCTTCCCGATCGTTTCGGAGGAAATGTGTTGGGGCGACGCTGGCATCACGCTTGCGATCTTAGGAACGACACTCGGGGTCAGTGGCATTGTCGGAAGCGGCACGCAGGAGCAGATTGCGGAGTGGGTACCGGAATGTTTCGGGACTGTCGACGACATCCACCTCGCGGCCTTCGCAGTGAGTGAGCCCGACGCGGGTTCCGATGTGTCGAACCTGCGCACGCGCGCGGTTTATGACGAGGCGACCGACGAGTGGGTGATCAACGGCACAAAGACATGGATTACCAATGGCGGTATCGACAAGGTTCCGACCGTGCATGTAGTGGTGGCCGCAGTCGAGCCTGAGTTGAAGGCGCGAGGCCACGCGAGTTTTGTCGTTCCACCGCGGACCAAGGGCGTTTCGATGGGTCAAAAGTTCAAGAAGATGGGTATACGCGCGAGTCATACCGCGGAAGTCGTATTCGATGACGTGCGTGTACCTGGGCGGTGCCTGCTTGGTGGCAAGGAAAAATTGGATGGCCGCTTAGCGCGAGCGCGTGAGGGTAAGGGATCAAAGGTTCAGGCTGCGATGAGCACGTTCGAATCCAGCCGTCCGTTAGTCGGAGCGCAGGCGCTCGGCGTCGCACGTGCCGCGTATGAGTATTCGCTCGACTACGCCAAGGAGCGCAAGGCATTTGGAAGGGCGATTATTGAGAACCAAGCGATCGCGTTCAAGCTTGCCGATATGCGAATGCAGATCGATGCAGCGCGTCTCCTCGTTTGGCGGGCGGCGTGGATGGCTAGCAACGGTAAGGAGTTCACTGCCGGTGAAGGATCGATGAGCAAGTTGTACGCCGGCGAAGTTGCTGTGCGCGTGACCGATGAAGCGATCCAGATCCTTGGCGG
>SHUZ01000036.1 GCA_009694415.1 Acidimicrobiia bacterium | reverse complement strand
TTGGGATGCCCAGGACGTCTCTGGCCAACCCGATGCGATCGAACCCCTAGTAGCGGTAGATGGCATCGATGAATTATTTGGATTAGTTGCGTACCACCCCACATTGTCCGAGTTCCGTGGAGCGGGAGAAACGTTGCACCTTCATGCGACGGACTGCGATGGCGAATGGCTCGTTCGATGTGCTGACGCCGGCATGGAGATCACTCGCGAACACGCTAAGGGCGATGTCGCGGTACGTGGTTCCGCTTCTGACCTGATGTTGTTCGTTGCGGGCCGCGTCGATTATCGCTCGCTCGAAGTATTCGGCAACGCGGCGATAGTTGACGACTTCGCCGCACGGTTCCGCTACTAAGTCTCAACCGCTAACAGGGAACGTTACGGCTCCAAAGCGTTGCGAAGTAGGACGAGAACATGTTCTCGACGCGCCTTCAAGGCGGTCGGTGACAGCGGGTCTTCGTCGAGCAAGCGTTCGATGAAGGGAGCATCCGATATATAGGACAGCGCTGCTCCATAACCCGTGAGGATTAGTTGGCTCGCGTCGTAGCGACGCAACCTCCCTGCATCCATCTCGCCTTCTATGAATGCCACGGCGCGTTTGAATTGAGGGCGTAGGTGTTGCCCAATCTCTTTGGACAGCATCGGTCCACCGTCAAGCGCTTCTCGTCGAATGAGTCGGACGAGTTCCGAGTGTGTTTCGAAATAGGTGAATGCCGCGCGTAAGACGTTTTCCACTTGAGGCCATCCACCGTGTCCGCCGCTCACGGCGTCATCGACAAGCGATGACCAAGCGGCCAGCTCTTCGAGCAGCACTTGCTGGTAGAGGAGTTCCTTTGAAGCGAAATGGTGAAGGAGACTCTGGCGGCGAATCCCCACTTCGTCTGCAATTTCGTTGAGGCTCGTTGTCGCATATCCATTGTCTGCGAAACGCTTCCGGCCTACCTCGATAATCAAGGCTCTAGTGCCAACGCCCGAGCCCGCTGATTCAGTCACCTCTGTACCGTACGCGATCTCTGGGGCCACTGCGTGACCCAATGTCGTGTTTTCGAGATTCGCTATCAAAACCACCTATCGGCGCGTAGCAGACATCGCTCGCAACACTGTGCGGGTCGTTTCAGGGTCTGCGATGATCATCGGTGCCGGAGTTGTAACGCCGTTGGCGACATATTCAAGGACCCGCTCCGCACAGGCTTCAGGCGTTCCGTGTACAAGTAAGTCATCGACAACTCTGTCGGGGATTGCCTCCACTGCACCGGCTCTGTCTCCTGCCTTCCATGCGGCCCACATCGGTCCTAGTTCCTCGCCGCGGCCGAGCCAGTCGTGGAACGCCGCATAAACCTCAACGTTGAGGTATTCGGCAATCATGCGTTTCCCGATAGCTAGAACTGCTGAACGATCTGTACTTGGCATCACGAATATACGTGCTGCAATTTCTTTGTCCTCACCGACGTACGGCACGACCGTGCGTACATCTTCGGGCCCGAGCCAATTGATGATCGCGCCGTCGGCAATCGTTCCGGCGAGGCGCAGCATTCCGGGTCGAAGCGCGGCGAGGAGGATTGGCGGTGGTTCAGCAAGCCGGATTCCGAGCCTGAAGCCCTTTACCGAAAAGGTTTCGTAGTCCTCTGTGATCTTTTCTCCGGCAAAAGCGGCGCGAAGGAACAGCACCGTGTCGCGCACTCGCTGGTACGGCTTGTCGAACGCAATGTTGTTCCACCGCTCAACGATGACGTTGCTAGATGTTCCAAGGCCAAGAACAACCCTGCCTGGTGCAGCTTCTGCGAGTGAAGCTACGGACTGCGCCAACAATGCGGGGCCACGTGTGTATGCAGGGACAATCGCCTGTCCCAGCCTTAGCGATGGGGCCCATGCTGCCGCCAATGCCAATGGCGTGAAGGCATCGTGAGCATTCACCTCCGAAGACCAGATATCGGTGAAGCCGAGATCCTCGAGTTCGACGAACCAATCGCGGTGTGCGTGGAGCGGCACACCCGCGAAGGGCACGGTGATTCCCCAGCGTTGGATTGTCATTTCTTCCCTTCGGTTACTTGGGGTTGATCGCGCCACGCTCGCACAGTTATGGATTGACTTGCAGTTCCGAGGAGTGTGCCGTCCTGGGCCCATAGGTGCACGAGGCCATGCCCGAAACCGGATTCGATCGCGTGGACCCTGATGTCGGCAAGTACCCACTCTGTCGGAACAACAGTGGCTATTCGCAACGTGTTGTCCAAGGAGTTGCCGCCTGCGATGGCGCCTAGCGATTGAGAGATGCCGAACGGCACGTAGTCGCCGACAATCGCGAGAGCCGCTGATGACATCTCAAGGAGACCGGGCATGCGAACCCAAAGCGCGCTACGCCCAGTGCCAGGAATACCGTCGAGTTCCTCAAAAGTGCGCCCGTCTGCCATGCGCGTATCGAGTCGCTCCATAATTGTGGATGCATGACGTTCCTCTAGGGGACGAGGAGGACAATCGTCTGGTTCTGGGACCTCTGGCTTGATTTCCCATTGACCTCGGTGCGGGACGCTACGAGCGCCTAGGGCGGAGTTCACTGTGAGAATCTCGTCGTTTCCGACGCGAGCTACAGCGCGGGCCTGAGAGATTTGATGTCCTCTTACGACTTCGTTGACGGTTATCTCGAGCACATGCGGGGGACGTGCGTAGGAGAGGAACTGCGCCGTAGCCCACACGAGGGGCCGTCCAGTTACCCGCTCAATGGCCTCTACGCATGCTCCGAGACCACAGCCGCCGAAGAGTGCCCCAAGCCCGGAGCAGAGACTGGGGACGATAGGGAGGTGCCAAACCATCGGGTCATCGGTTGGCTCTAGGCCATAGAAGGCGCGTGCATCCATTCGCCGGGAGGCTAACCAGGTACGACTCCGAAGCGTGAGTTGCGCCAAACTCCGTAGATGGCAAATCTGAACTCGTCAGTGATAGTTGAAGGCCTTCGGTTCCCGGAGGGGCCGCGCTGGCACGATGGACGGCTTTTCTTTTCTGACATGCACGACTGCCAGGTAATGGCGCTCAGTCCGGATGGAGCGGTCAGTCGCGTCGTTGAGGTGCAGGGCCAGCCCTCGGGACTCGGCTGGGATCCTCAAGGCCGGCTGTTGGTTGTCAGCATGATTGACCGTCGCCTACTCCGCCTGGAAGTCGATTCAAACGGCGTGCAGGAATTGGTCGAAGTTGCCTCCCTCGGCGCATGGGCCACGTGGCACTGCAACGACATGGTTGTAGATGCACTCGGGCGCGCATATGTGGGCAACTTTGGGTTCGACATTGATACGCATCCGGTAGTTCCTACTTCGACATGCATTGTGCGGGTGGACCCTGACGGGTCTGTGCATGTTGCGGCAAGCGAGATGAGGTTCCCGAATGGCAGCGTGATCACACCGGACGGCGCAACGATGATCGTTGGCGAAAGTTTTGGAGGATGTTTAACTGCATTCGACGTGGCTCGCGACGGGTCTCTCTCGGGTCGCAGAACTTGGGCATCGTTGGAGGGGGCGGTGCCCGACGGCATCTGTTTGGATGCCGAAGGAGCGGTGTGGTCTGCATGTCCGATTTCGGGACGCGTCTTGCGCGTGCTCGAAGGCGGAGAAGTGACCGATGTTGTGCAAGTTGAACGATCAGGAGCGTTCGCGTGCATGCTCGGTGGAGAGGACCGCCGCACACTGTTCGTGTGTACTGCGGATTCCAGCAATCCTTCCGAAACTGGAATACGTCGTGGTGCTATCGAGACATGCGAAGTGGCTGTACCTGGGGCGGGCCTTCCGTAGACGACCGCAGAACCCCGGTCAGACTCTTTGCCCCAGAGCGTCGTTTCGGATCACCAAATAAGTGCCTAGTTGCGTGGTGATTCCTCGCCACCTATCAATAGGCGCGTACTGGGTGGCCAACGGCTCCTTTGCGCTGCCGTAATTATGTATGCCGCCGAATCCGTCGAGGACCGCGTAGCCCTTTCCATCGGGCCAAACCGTCAGGTCGCGCGCAATCGCCCAACCCCAATACGGAGTGCCAAAGTCTTGCGCACCGCTGGTCGCCCAAACCTTCCCGAAGCCGTCTAGGACGTATAGGCCGCCGGAAGGCGAGTAAGCGATTGCGCGTCCGATGTCCCATCCGGCCCAGTACGGGGATCCGAATACCCGCGGCGTTGTGCCGACGATGTGGATCCCGCCGAAGCCGTCGAGGATCGTATAACCGGTGCCCGCCGGAGTGATAGCGAGACTGCGAGCGATGTCCCAGTCGCGCCAATACGGTCCTCCCAGGGGCAACGATGTGGCACTTCCATACCGGTGGACGCCTCCCCATCCATCGAGAACCACATAACCATTGCCATCGGGCATCGCCACCAGGTCACGCGCAAGATTTCCCCACAATGCAGGGTATCCAAGGGCTGGCGCACCTTCGTAGTTGGCGACGACGCCGTCCCCCTGCAACACCCAGAAGCCGCCTTGCTCGCGTGCCGCGATTGCCCTCCCGCGGGAGTCGAAGATCTGGTTGAGCAATGCTGCGCTGTTGTCTGGCGCCGGGTCCCCATCCATGAACACTTCGACCGCGTACAGCTGACTGCCGACCACGGCCGTTCCGACGCCAATGTACCGAAACTGCCGATCGAGCATGTTCGCACGGTGGGGCGCCGAGTCGACGAGTGACTGGTGAATGCCAGCGATCGTGTATCCGCGGGCGATGTTCTCACCGAGTTTGCGCCATACGACTGTCACGCCGTCCGCAAGCGTTGAATGACACAAGCAACCGGTAGCCGCCATGTGGTCTGCCCAGGAGCGGGCCTTAGCGGTAAGGACGTCGTGTGTGTATAGCGGAGGTATGCCATTGGATGACCGGTATGAGTTGATGCGGCTGATCAAGTCGTATTCTGCAGCGGGATTGGTTGCCGCTGCAGCGGGCGCGGTTACCCCACCTAGGGAAAGCGCGGTTACGACTAATAGCGCGGCGAGATATCGTCGCATTTGAGTTTTATTCCTCCCTAGAAACGATCTCTTCCACAACCGGAACATGTGGAAAAGTATCGACCTAGTTGCCATCGAACTTAAATAGGGGATGATCAGCACACCTGCAGTACCGCGAGGGTAGTCCCACGCTGGTCAGTTATCGGTTCATCGCGCTGCAACTAGGCGAGATGTGTACTTCAGGCGGTTTGATGTATTTATGCGGATGGGAGATCAGCGGCGAGCATTCGCCAGGTACTGCTCTGGGACCCCTTCGCGGCGGATGCGGATCCAGACCATCAGGGCTCCGATTGGGCCCAACACAATGGTGAACGCCGTGTACCACCAACTCCACTTCATTGCTGGAGTGATCATCACGACCATCGCCACGAAGGCCAACCAGATGAAACCGTGCAAGGAACCGACGATGGCCGTACCGGCGGCACTGTCTGCGACAAGCCAGAAGTAGAGCAGGAGTAGGTAACTGACAGTCTCTGCGAGCGCTATAACGCTCAAAGCCTTTGCCTTGCGTGCGAGTTCGGTTGATGCGTCATCTGCGAAGTCAGGCACGGACTACGAGCCTATGGGAATGTGTTGGAGCACGTAGGGTTCGCGCGTGGATGATCGACAGGTCGCTATCTATCTGGCCCGCGTGCGCGTCGCCAAAGGGATGCTTCTGATGGTTTCTCCGCGTGCCGCGTTGCGCCCGGTGCTGGGTTCGGGTCTGGAGTCGCCCGCAGCCGGGGTCACTGCACGGGGAGTTGGGGCGAGCGAGGTAATCTTGGGTGTGGGAGTGTCGATATCCGCGGGCGAACGGTTAGGTAGTGCGAACTGGATGTCGATGTGTGCGGCCTCTGACGCCCTCGGGGCTGTGGCATTCCTGCTGACGCCAGGCCTTCCGCGTCGCGCTCGATTGGTCGGCCTAATGGCAGCGGCCTCGGCGGTGTTGCATTTCCGGGTGGCTCGAGTTTTATCTCAAGCTAGTTAGCGACGGCAGGTTACGACGCCAATCGTCATAAGGCGATTGGCTGCTCCGGAGTCGCGAACCTCGACTCTCACGACTGTTCCGTCAGGTCTCGCACCGATGCTCGCCACCGTTGCTGTGATTGGTCCAACGCGACCTGGGGCTAGGAAGTGCAGCACGACGTCGGCAGTGACGCCACCAGTCACGTGCTCGGCTGCAATATCGACGAGCGCGGCGATTGCCCCGCCATGCAAAATACCCCACGGGTTTCGGAGGCGATCGTTTAGCTCAATCGACAGGCAGGATGGACTCTCGGTGCGAACGGCGAGGAAGTCAGGCAGTTCTTCGGCAGCCCACTCGTCATGTGCAGCGGCGTCGAGCAACAATGGTCGCGGATAGTTGGGCGGCCCTCCCTCTGGGTGGAGAACTGCAGATGTCAACACGCCGTCGGCGACTAGTGCGTTGTCCCTGCCGAGATCGATGATGTGCATCGCGGTCACGACCGCGCGTTTACCAGTCCTCAATACGCGCGCGCAGATGCGGAGCGGCCCAACGTGTTCGAAACTCGTGACGTGCAACATGAGGTTGGTTGTCACAACCCATCCGGGAAGAACAGCCAGGCCTCCGCAGAGGCCAGCCGCGCTATCCGCTGCCGTTAATAATGCGCCTGCTCGCACGTTCCCGTTGGTGGTGCGCATGTGGTCGAGGCGAGCGCAATCTCCCTCGATTGTTGGGTGCTTCGCTCCTGGTTCACTCGTCTCGCGCAGCGTGAGTCCGAGGTAACGGGTCAATGAACGCCCGTTATCTGGGTGACTCAACATGGTTGCTCGGGCAGAACAGCCGTTACGCGAGCGAGTGTCGTGACACGTCCGTCCGCTCCGAGGTCGGTTAGTTCGACGCGCGCGCATCCAAAGGTGGGAGTTGTTTCGAGTATTTGAACGCTGCTTCGAATAGGGCCCGATTTAGCAAGAGACAGGTAGCTGATCTGCAAGTCAATCGCCTCTACGGGCGCGCCACACGCGCCGGTTAAAGCGCGTTCGGCGGCAGCGGACACTGTCATCGCGATCATGCCACCTTGCACGGCGCCGAGGCTGTTGCGTATGTAGTCCGATATCGGCAATTCAATTACACCGCCCGCCGCGTCGACGGTAGTCAACCCGGTTTTCTCCTCGAGCGGTTGGTCAAAACCAGATCCGTCAGTGGCAAGGCTCATTCGCGATACGGCATCGGTAGTTTCGATGACAGGGTTGTCGTCTCGGTGTTGGAGTACTGCAAAACTCATCGTGGCACTGCCAAGGTTCTGATCTCGTTGGTCAGAGAGGATGACCTCGATTACGACTGTTGTGCGCCCCTTGCGGAGCACATGCCCGCGAGCCTCGACCATTTTCACGTCGGTCGCGCGCAAAAGATGAAGTGTCAGGTCTGATGTCGCGATCCATCCTGGGCGCGCTACCGATGCAGCGAGGCTGCCACCCACGACGTCCACGAGCGTCGCGAGCGCGCCAGGGTGAACAGTTCCGCTCTGGGTAGTTAGGTGTTCATTGATGGGTATCCGCGCGGTCACCGTGGCGGCCGGCCGATGTTCGACCTCGAGTTGCAGGTCCCGCAAGATGTGTTGCGTTGGCGGGTACCGCGTTGTACTGGCCTGATCCACGACTTCGAATCTAGTGGCGCGTTGGCTAGTGCTCGTGATTCGCTTTCGCGCGTTTTGGATCGACCAGCGCCGCAGCGTGATCAGGAACGAATGCTTCGCTATCCATTGGGGGTCGAACGTACCCCTGATCAGGTTGGCGCGGCGGCAGATGAACCACGGGAGGGGTTCGATCTTCGTACGGAATCTGACTCAACACATGTGCGAGGCAGTTGAGTCTGGCGCGACGCTTGTCGTCGGCCTCGACGACGTTCCAGCGCGCTTCGGGGATATCGGTATGTACGAACATCTCGTCTTTGGCGCGGGAGAACTCGACCCATCGCTTGCGCGATTCAAGGTCCATCGTGCTGAGCTTCCATTGGCGAAGCGGATCAGCGAGCCGAGACTGGAAACGACGTTCTTGCTCGTCGTCGGATACGGAGAACCAATACTTGAGCAGGATGAAACCGTCTTCGACGAGCATGCGCTCAAAGATTGGAACTTGATGTAAGAAGACGTGGTACTGCTCTGGTGAACAGAAACCCATGACATGTTCAACGCCTGCGCGGTTGTACCAGGACCGGTCGAACAGCACGAGCTCACCGCCTGCTGGAAGGTGCTGTATATAGCGCTGGAAGTACCACTGCGACTGCTCGCGTTCGCTCGGTACCGACAGTGCGACAACTCGGTACGACCTTGGATTGAGATACTCGGTGATGCGACGTATTGCTCCACCCTTGCCGGCTGCGTCGCGTCCCTCGAACACGAGTAGGACCTTTGCTCCCACAGAATTGACCCAATACTGCATGCGCACAAGCTCCTGCTGAAGCCTGAGCAGTTCACGTTCGTATGCCTTGCGCGGGATCTCGCTCACATGCCTTCACGTCCTCTATGCAATCTTCGCGAACTTCGCGATCTGGTGAAGGGCAAGCATAGATGCGAAAACGCACCCACATCCCCGAACGCCCACATCCCCGAACGTTTGTCGCGCAGCGCAGCGGTGCATTATCCGACAAACGCTCGGGTCGCGGGTGGCGTACTGTGGGCTTCGCATGTCTTCTCTTGGTCGCCACTTTGTCAACGGCAACTCACTTGAACCGCCGTACCCAGATCACCTAGAGCGCGCGATGTTTGGACTCGGCTGTTTTTGGGGTGCTGAACGCGCGTTTTGGGAAATGCAGGGTGTTTGGGTAACCGCAGTTGGATATGCGGCCGGAACTACTCCGAACCCTACCTACCACGACGTTTGTTCAGGAAGCACAGGACATGCCGAAGTGGTCTTGGTCGTGTTCGATTCGAACGTCGTCAAATATGAGGCGATGCTGCGCGAGTTTTGGGAGCACCACGACCCGACTCAAGGGATGCGGCAAGGAAACGACATCGGGACGCAGTATCGCTCCGGCATCTACTTCTACTCAGAAGCGCAAGATTTGGAAGCTTCTGAGTCGTGCGCCAGATATCAGCGTGAACTCAGCGCTGCTGGATACGCAGAGATCACCACCGAAATCATTGCAGCGCCGACGTTCTATTTTGCGGAGGAGTATCACCAGCAATATTTGGCTAAGAACCCGGGAGGGTATTGCGGCATCGGTGGAACGGGCGTGAAGTGCGCGATTGGTCTCGACTCCTGATCATCGTTTGTCGCAGAATGCACCGTTGGGGTGCGCTACACCACAAACGCTCGAGGGGTGGGGGGGGGTGTGGTGGGGTCAGACTGCGATCAGTACGATGCTCACGAGTGCGACCGCGAGCCCGATCGCTCGGCCGCGACCTATCCGTTCGTGTTGGATCGCCCGCGCTAGCAGCACGGTCACTGCAGGGTAAAGGTTGGCAGCGGGCGCAACGAGCGTGATTATCCCAGCGCGCAAAGCGACAAGCAACAGCACCGTCGCCGCTCCATCCGCGATTCCCGCAGCAGCAGCTTGTGGAAGGACCAAACGCGGCGTCATAAGTGGTAGCCGAAGAACAGGAAGAAGAATGAGTAGCACAGCGATCGGAGCGAGGCGCGCTGTAACCAACGGCCAAAGTCCGGCAGCATCGCTCGTTTCGGAAATGATCACTAGAAATAGGCCGAAACCGACGGCAGCGCCTAGCCCATAACCCAGTTCATGTGCTCGTCGTCCATGGTGAGTCGCTTCGCCTTCCGTTGCCGCGCCCGCGACGATTCCTATGGCTCCGAGCGCGAGGACGATTCCGACGAGAGCTAACCCGCCGGGGTGCTCGCCATGCAATAGCCCCCAAGTGACCTGGATCAATGCAGAACCGACAGCGCTTACCGGAGCCACAACGCTGGCGCGGCCAATCGATAATCCGCGGAACAACATTGTGAGGCCAGCCACTCCAGCGAGGCCTGCTGCCGCACCCAGTAAGAGGTCGCGTGCCGTCGGGTCTCCGTCGACAAAGAAGGCGAGTCCAAGTACGACGATCACCCCGACGCTTTCTGTTGTTAAGACGACCGTGAGAGCTGCAGCGCGCCGTGATGCGAGTCCTCCGAGAAAGTCGCCCGTACCCCAAGCCACCGATGCGAACAGGGCGAGAAGTACTGCCACTTCAGACCCCGATGTTGCGTGTCATGCGCTAGTGAAGATCATTATTGAACCCGTGTAGTTGGCAACCCACACGGCGCCGGTAGATCTGTCGTACGTCACGCCGATCGGGTGGTAACCGGTTTTGACACTCTGGACTTCGCCGAGGTCGGACGTACGAAGCTTCGACATCGTCGAGGACTCATAGTTCACGACGTAGACATGCTGGCCGTCAGTCGAGATGTCCATGCTGCGCGGCGCTTGGCCCGTCGCGACTTTTGCGACGACCGTTCCAGATGCTGTGTCGACCTTTGCGACGCGGCCCTCAGAATTGAGTGTTACAAAAAGCGACGCACCGTCTGGCGAAATAACTATGTGGCGCGGACCACTGCCGACGCCTCGAATCCACGAGACTCCGAAGTTTGCGAGGTCGACCTTGGCAATGTCACTGCCGCCCATCACGGCGATATAGGCAGTTCGCGAGTCGGGACTGATCGCGATACCTCGTGGGTATGGTCCGATCGGTATTCGTTTTACTTCTTTTTGCGAAGCTGCGTCAATGACACTGAGGTCGAACGTGCACCAGTTTGTCGCGAGGATCCACTTCCCATCGGGTGAGATTGCGACGTACTTAGGTACAGCGCCGACCTCGATAGCGCTGTCTATCGCGAACGTTTTTGTATCTATGCGATAGAGGTAACTGTTGTCGTACCCGCTACTTGGCGTGCAATCGTCGTCGCCTTCAGGGCCAAAGTACGGGCCATACATCGAGTAGTTGGAGACGTACGCTTTGGAGCCATCTTTAGTGAATGCCGCTTCAACCGGCGCGCCCTGGACAGGTTCAGGGCGGTCGGCTCTTCCGAAGTCGGACAGGCGCACGGTGTCGGGAATCGTGGCAACCAGGTTTCCGTCGCGGTCATAGACGGTGACCGAATGTTTGTACATCATGTTCTGCGCGAACACGAGGCCGTGACCCGATGCCACTACAGATTTAGGTGAGATTGCGCCGGTAATCGTTTTAACCAAACTGAGCGGGCCGGCTGAAGACGGAATCGGAAGGGTGGTGGTGGTCGTTGTTTCGTCCGGCGGAGCAGCGTTGCTCGCCGGCGTATTTCCAGCGCGCGTTGCAGACTTGTCCTCTGGGTCGTCCGCAGAGCATCCGGTGAGCATTGTCAGGCCGAATGCGATCGCTGCGACGAGAGACAACTGCCGCGATCGATGCATCGGACCCACGCTAGGCGACCAGATTGTCACCCGAGTGGCGGCGACCGGGCCCCGCGCGGCAGCGTAAGAGGATGAGCCTTGTTCTGATCGACAAACCAAGACCACATGTCAGCGTTGTCACCCTCAACCGCCCCGAGCGTTTGAATGCGATGTCCATAGAGCTAGTTATCGAACTTGACGACGCGTTGCGCGAGGTTGCGAACGACAACGACACATATGTAGTTGTGTTGACCGGTGCGGGCGGCGCATTTTGCTCGGGGCTTGATCTGAAGGACTACGGAGTTATTCCTAACATCGACGGGTTGACGGTAGGGCGCATCGCACAACGCAGCATGCGGTTTTATTCGCGACTCGTTCTCTCGATGCGACGCATGCCTCAGCCGGTGATCTGCGCGGTGAACGGGCCAGCGTATGGCGGGGGCATGTGCCTTTCGTTGGGCGCGGAGATGCGCATAGCCGCAGAGAGCGCAACGTTCAACGCAACTGGAATCGTCAATGGGTTGACGAGCACGGAACTTGCTGCGAGTTGGCTGCTTCCGCGACTCATTGGTGCCGCCCATTCGAACGACATGCTGTTGACCGGTCGTAAAATTGACGCGGCAGAGGCGTTGAGGATGGGACTGGTATCGCGAGTCATTCCAGATGCCGACCTGATGTCCGAGGTGCTGGACCTCGCAACGCGCATGTGCGCGTTCAGTCCCTACGGATTACAGATGACCAAGGACATTCTTTGGGTGAATCTGGAGAACTCAAGCCTTGAGGCAGCGATTGAAATAGAAGATCGCAACCAATTGATGCTCGGGTTCACGGAGAACCTGCCAGAAGCGATTCGTGCGTTCGACCAGAAGCGTGACCCCGTTTATACCGATGAACCCCGCAGGGACTTGTTCGGTCCTCCCACCTAGAGCAGAGGGCTCCTGTGGAATTAGAATCGGTTCTCATTCCGTAGGAGGCTCTTTCGTGGCACGTCGGTTCCCATTTCCGCACCCATTTGGCTGGTTCCAGGTCGCATACCCCGATGATCTAGAGCCGGGAACAGCGACCGCGCTGCGGTACTGGAGCACCGATCTAGTGCTTTGGCGTGATGAAGTCGGGGAGTACCACTTACAAGACGCGTACTGCCCACACCTGGGCGCGCATCTCGGCGTCGGAGGACGTGTATGCGGAACAACGCTCGAGTGCCCATTTCACGGTTGGGCGTTCTCGGGCGATGGCGATTGCGTAAAAATTCCTTATTCGGATCGCGTCAATCGCAAAGCGCGCCTGCGAACGTACCCGCTGATCGTTCGAAATGGGATGGTGATGGCATGGCGCCATCCGGATCCGCACGAAACCCCGCGCTGGGATATTCCTGACATTCCCGAGGTCAGCGACGACGGGTGGTCCGACTACTACCGATCTACATACACGATCCGCACGGTGCCCCAAGAGATGGCAGAGAACGGCGTAGATCCTGCTCACTTCTTATTTGTGCACGGCACCGAAACGGTTGCGGAGATGGAGACGTACGAAACTGACGGTCCGAATTCAGTGATGCTCTCGAAACAAAGTTACGTGACGCCCCGCGGTACTACTTGGGGCCGCATCGATGTGTTCAATCACGGACCTGGATTCGCCAAGGTGTGGTTCTCCGGGATAGTCGATGCGATCAATATTGCAGCGACGACGCCGATCGATGAGGAAACCACGCAAGTCCGGTTTAACTTCACTGTTCGAAAGTTTGAAGATGAATCGATGACGTCAACGGTGGCAGATGCTTTTGTGGCGGAGATCAATAAACAAATCATTGAGGACACACCGATTTGGGAAAACAAGATCTTCCTGCTGGTGCCGGCGCTCTCAGACGGCGACGGTCCAATTGCAAAGTTTCGAAAGTGGTACGCGCAGTTCTATGCGGAGCCCATGCTCACCGACGCACAGCAATAGTTACGCCGATGGAAGTTCAGAGATCGGATCAGGTGGAAGCGTGAGTGCAGGTACTTGGGAAAGTCATCATGCGATTACCTCATTGATGTTTCGCTACGCAGAACTTGTTGATGCGGCCGACTTCGATGGGATAGGCGCGATATTCGACGCAGGGCGCATCACCAGCCGCGGAATGCCAGGAGCGATCGAAGGCCCTGCAGCGGTACGTGATTTATTCGCAGGAGTGAACAAGGTGCATCCCGACGGAACCCTGCGCACGCGGCACCTAACGACGAACGTGTTCCTCGATATCGATGAAGTGGGTGACAGCGCTACTTGTCGTTCGTCGTTCCTCGTTTTGCAAGCGACGCCAGATTTGCCATTGCAGCCGATTGTCGCAGGCCGCTATCACGACACATTCAAACGGGTCGATGGAAATTGGCGGTTCGAGGAACGGGAGATGAGCGTTGAGCAAGTCGGCGACATAAGCGAACACTTGAGTATCGCGGTGGACGGCTTTTAGCGCGTAGCGATTCTTTCCAAGATGCGCACAAATGTGTCCGGGTCTTGGGCCCCACGGATCATGTGACGTTCATTCAAGACGAAGGCCGGAACTCCGGTGATATCGAAGTCGGCTGATCGAGAGATCTCTGCGCGCGTCGAAAGTGTTAGTGCGCAGCGCGCGGTCCAGGCGCATGTCGATTCCCTCGGAAGCGGCAACCGCGTTGAGTCGCGTGATGATTCCTTCTGCCTGTTCTGCACCTCCAAACTTGCGCGCATACGCAGAAAAAACGGGTTCGGGCGTTTGTCGTAGAATGCACCGCATCGGTGCGCTAGACGACAAACGCTCATGGGGTTAGGGCGACCATGGGGTTAGGAGTTGGTCAGCCTGCGATAACTGTCACGGTCGCCAGATACGGGAGCAACAGGACCTGCCCAACGCTGTCGACGGGCTGTGCCGATACCTCGTACGTGCCGGGAGCCAGCGTGGGTGTCGAGAAACTGTAGTTAGAACCCGACCCCCCTGGATTGGTGAGATATGCAGAGTGGTTCGACGTAGGAGCGGACGTTGAGCTGGCTCCCATGGTGCCGTCTGCTCGGAGGTATAGGCCTGTCACGGTGTTCCTTACCGTTACGGTCACGCGTGCGATGCCTAGATCATCGAGTGCTCGTCCGCCCACCGGGATGAAGTTCGTAACGGCCGTGTAGTCATACGACTTACCTGCAACCACGAATGTGTTGGTGTTGATCGTGCCTTCGGCCGGCAGAATAATCGTCGTGTCGGGAGCAGCATTATCCTGAACCGTTGCTTCGAATTTCTTCGCCGCCTTCGTAGTATCTCGAGAACCGTCCTGTGCGAACGTCCTTGCATAGACACGGAAACTGCCGGCGGGAGCTGACATGAAACTCCAAGGCGTCTCAGTGGTGCCGGATTCACCGAGGAGAGCGTCGATGGCGTTCCACGTTGCTGACCACGTGACACCGTCGTCCTGCAGGTATTCGCTATTGGTCCGCTTCTGAATCTCTAGTTGCACGTGCGACACCGTTGGTATGGCACTGGCGCGGCCCTCGAACGTGAACACAGACCCGCCAGTGACCGTGCCACCCTCGAACGGTAAGTCAATAAAGGTTTCAGTTGCGGCGGGAGGAGGAATGTTTTCGAAGTCGAAGAATGCGTGACGACCGATGGATTGGCCTGCGATCACCGCGCCGTCGATGCCGACAAGCAGGCCACGAGGGATGGCTTCGAGATGCCCACGGCCTAGTAGCGCCTCAGCTCCAGGGTTCCACTCAAGTGCTGTACCGGTCGCGGGATCTAGTGCGCCGAGCATGTCGCGCCGCACTACCTCGTTTCCCAGTACACCGGCTCCGAGCGACTCGCCCCACCCATAGTTCCGATTATCTTCACCAGGCCATGGAATTGACGCGAGTTGCGACGGTTCATAGCGGAAGTGACCACCTATGTAGACAGCCGTCTCTGTCACCGCGACGCTGTAGAGGCTGTCGAAGTCACGCGAAACCCAAAGCGGTTTCACATTTCCAGGGTCCGATCCAGCATCCATTGGAAATGCGACAGCGGTGTCGCTCACCGCGGGCTTGTCGCCGCCGCCACCACTAACGACAACAATGTACAAGTTGTCGGGTGAAAGGTCGCCATTGGTCAGACGGATCACGCCTCCGACGGATGGCAAGTAGTCGGTGTACAGCTGAGTGTTCCATGGTGAAAGGGTCTTGGACGCTGTCGTAACCAGCGCGATTCCAACGCGCTGTTGAGCCGCGACCTTGCGGCCACTGTGCACTCCGACCAGCGTGACGTCGTCGGTAGTCAGCTACAGCTGCAGCACCTTGAGAGTTCCACTGCTACCGATGCCCTCAGTCACTGGCAAATCGAAGTTGGTGTCGACGGCTCCGGTGGTTGGGCTAACCGCAGCCAAACGACCGCGGCTAGAACTGTTGACCTTGGCGATTAAACCACCTACATACACCCATTTGTCGCTGACTGCCAGGGACGTTCCTCGTGCATCGAGGTGCGCCGTGAAGGTGGTGACCGTTGCGCCTGAGATCGGATCGATCCGCGCGAATTTGCGCTTAGTCGAACCGTTTACTGAGCTGAAGTTGCCAGCGATATAGAGAGCGGCACCGTTTGGCGACGCTTCGACCGCAGCGACGGACCCATTGAGGGCCGGACGGAAGCCCATGTCCATTTGCCCTGAATCGAGGTCGTAGGCCGCTAGGTATGGTTGAGCCACTGGTGCGCCGTTCGAGTTTCGGATCGATGTAAATGATCCCGAGAGATAGACGCGATCTCCGACTACTTCGATGTCTGCGATCTCACCATTTTCGACGCGCGGAGTGTCCAAACGGGGTGCGTCTGTTGCAAGTCCCACGTGGGAGGTCATCGGCTGGGAAGCTTCCAGGGCAGGAACCCCAACCGCGAAAGTCGCGCAAGCGACGAGTGCGACGAGTGCGACGACACTCGCGTTTGCGGGGCGGCGGCGTGCACGGCTAGAAGTATTCGCCTACATCCCACATCTTCCTACTTGATTCGTTTCGGTCAAAGGTCAATTTACCACGACTATTTGCGAAGATTAAATAGGTTGATCTAATCATTGGCCCACCAAATGCGGGCGGAAGTGGTCAGTTGGTTCAGAGAGCTTGAGCGCGAACTATTGGCGGTCTGTCGCTTTGCGAACGCGGGTCGCGTGCTTGTAAAGGTGGAGGTGGGGGGAGTCGAACCCCCGTCTTCCGAGTTCTATGTGGGGCTTCTCCGAGCGCAGCCGGTGGGAAGGTCTCGGATCCGCGCCGCCCACCGGCGGCCTGCGTGGATCCCAGCCTCGCTTTAGTGTCCCGCCGGGCCACG